>JANXRO010000242.1 GCA_025356765.1 Hyphomicrobiales bacterium
ATTTCCAAACCGTCTTGAATGCGATGCGCGCCAAGGGAATAGGCCGTCATCGGCTTATCCATCAGCGTTGCCATATCGCGCAAGGCTTCCAAATGTCTGATGCCTGAATGCAGATCAACCGGTTCAACGGGATAGCCCGCGCTGAAATTGATGGCGTTAAAATGCTGGCCAAGTTTCAGAAACTTTTGATAGTCAGCGCGGTTGCCCGTGCGGCGGCCATTGTCTGTATCATGGCAGGAAGGCGGCGAACCCACGGTGCCAAACACCATATTGTTGCCACCAAGTTGCATGTTGTGAGCAGGATTTCTGGCATGCACGGTGAATTCTGCTGGTGCATAAGACACTAGCTGTTCGATCAACCCCGGATCAAAGCGCACTCGTTCATTTTCAATCTTGGCGCCTGCCTTTTTCCACATGGCGCGGGCTTCTTCATCGAGAAAATCCATGCCAATTTCGGCAAGCACTTTCAGGGAAGAACGGTGAATGGATTCGGCTTCATCGGCTGAGATGATATTCGTGGGCGCAAACATGCGTTTGACTTTGCGCGTGGGCAATTGCGGAATGACAGCACCACCGCCCGCACCGGGGTTAGAACGGGCACCGCCACGGCGCGCGCGGCGGGGTTCAGTTTCAATGTTCATGTTCAAAACCTCTTTGAATTATCTGCGCGCAAAAAGCCAAGCCCATCACAGCGCCTCCAAACTTGAGTCGGCGGCCTCTTGTTTGACCAACCAATCTTCAAATCGTTTCACTTTATTTTTAGATTTGTTGGCGGCAGCACAGGCAAAATACCAATTGTGTTTGTGCGGCACGCGCAATGGAAATGGCTGCACCAAGCGGCCCAATTTAATATCTTCATGGGCAAAGGGGCCAATGGTCATAGCAACGCCCCTGCCCTCGATGGCGGCTTCCTGGCTTAAAATATAACTATCCACCGAAAGTCTATTGGCGGGTTTCACGTTTTCAACGCCAGCTGCGTCTAACCACTGTTGCCAATCTTCCTCGGCCGTATAGACATCAATCAATTTGGTGGTTTTCAAATCTTTGGGTGAAGAAAGTTTCAACTTGGGTGAACACACGGGCACCAGGAATGATTTGAAAAGCGGGCGATAATAATGCCCAGGCAATTGGTTGCGCGCCAAGATAAGGCCCACATCAACATTGCGTTCATCAAAATCCCAATCAAAATAGCTGGTGGAAAGGCGCACTTTTGTATCAGGAAATTTGCGCTCAAAATCATGCAGACGAGGTATCAGCCATTTCAGCGCAACGGTTACGTAAACTTGGATGGTGAGTTCTTTATCCGTGTTGGCGGGGCGCAGCGCCCGGGTTTGAGCTTCGATCTCATCAAACGCATCACGCACTTTGGGAAAGTAAGTTTGGCCCGCTTGAGTGAGTTCGGCGCGGCGTGCGTCACGCCTGAACAGTTGCACATCCAACCGCTGTTCCAGAAGCTTGACTTGGTGGCTGACAGCAGAACGCGTGATGCCCAATTCACCCGCCGCCATGCGGAAAGAACCAAGGCGGGCGGCGGCTTCAAAAGCCGTTAAAGCGCGGAGCGGAGGCAGGTCACGGCGGGCCAAAAAATTCACCTTTTTTTGTATTGAAATCAGGATTAGCATGGAATTTGACGCAAAACAGAGATTTGAGGGTGGTGATATTTATTCAACACCTGAACACGGAACTGCCGCTTTGCACAATCTGCAAACACGGGCACATTGGTAAAAATATTTGAGGTTGTGAAATGTCACTTGTTGAAGATATTACCAAACGCCGTGGCGGCCGCGATGCGCGGCGCACATTGCGTTCCACCGCCATTCCCATGTCGAAGGCCGCGGTAAAACCTGGCATGGTGGGCGGGCAATATAAGCCTTTAAAAGACGCGGATATGGTGCGCATTCATCAAACCGCGTTGAAGCTTTTGAACGATGTGGGCCTTGCCCGCGCCATTCCTACCTGCATCGAAGCAATGACGGCGCGTGGCTGTTTCATGCGCGATAACGGCCGCTTGTGCATTCCGCCTTCATTGGTTGAAGATATTCTGGCATCGTGTGCCAAGAACTTTGTTTTGCATGCACGTAAACCTCAGCTTGATATGGAGCCTTGGGGCAACTAGGTCTATTTTGGCACGGCGGGCGCTGCCGTTCACATTGTTGAAATTGAATCGAATTCTTACCGCGAGTCTTATCTGGCTGATCTTTATGACGCAGCGCGGATTGTGGACACGTGCGAACATATTCATTTTTTCCAACGCTCGCTTACTGCGCGCGATATGCTGAATGGGCACGACCTTGATATCAACACGCTTTATGCCTGTTTGGCGGGCACGCAAAAACACGTAGGCACTTCCATGGTGGAAGCTTCGCATGTGGATGAGTGCCTGCAGATTTTGCATTATGTGGCCGGTGGTGAAAAAAAGTGGCGCGAGCGACCCTTTGTTTCGCAAAGCAATTGCTTTGTTGTGCCGCCGCTTAATTTTGCTGAAGATGCTTGCGCATGTTTGGAAGCCGCAGCACGTGGCGGCATGCCGGTGTTATTATTATCTGCTGCACAAGCAGGGGCCACGGCACCTGCGGCCCTTGCTGGCACAGTTGTGCAAGCCGTGGCTGAATGTCTGGCCGGCTTGGTTTATATCAATTGCGTGGTGCCTGGTGCCATTGCTATTTGGGGGCCATGGCCCTTTGTTTCAGATTTGCGCACAGGGGCCATGAGCGGCGGTTCGGGCGAACAGGCTTTGATCACTTCGGCTTGCGCGCAGATGGGCCATTATTTTGGCCTTACGGTTGGTTCAGCCGCTGGCATGTGTGATGCGAAAATGCCGGACATTCAGGCGGGTTATGAAAAGGGTTTAACCGCAGGCATTTCCGCCATGACCGGCATTAACATGATGTATGAGGCCGCTGGCATGCATGCTTCCTTGTTGGGCTTTTGTTTGGAAAGCTTGCTGATTGATAATGACATGTTGGGTTCAATCAACCGCAATGTGCGCGGCATTGAAGTGACCGAAGACACGCTTTCGCTTGATGTGATCACCGAGACTTGCCTTGAAGGGCCCGGTCATTATTTGGGTTCCAACCAAACGCTGACGATGATGCAAACCGAATATATTTATCCCGCCATGGCCAATCGGATGAGCCCGAAGGAATGGAACGAGGCAGGCAAGCCTGATATTTTATCAAAGGCCATTGCCCGCAAGAAGGAAATTTTATCAACCTATTATCCAGAATATATCCCGCTGGAGGTTGATGCGATTATTCGCCAGCATCACGATATTAAATTGCCCCGCGAAGTGATGGAGATTGGCGATCCACGCTGGATGAAGTAAACCCTCGCGGATGGAACACCCCATCCTTGCGCGTATTCAGCGCGAAACATTCACACCGCTCGGCTGGTTTTCACCCACTGATATGGGCGAGACCAAACAAGTGATTTTGATTGGCAACGCCGGGCCTGAAATGTTTCGGCGGTTTGCACGTTCTGGCGCCCCCACCATGGATGAATGGACGCGGGTTGTTGTTGAAGCTTTAGCTGAAGATTTGAGTGCTAAAGCGTTGTTTCCGTTTGATAAGCCTGCACTACCATTTCTGTCTTGGGCCAGGCTCGCTGGGGCTGGGCACACTTCGCCGCTGGGCTTAAACATTCATGCCACATATGGCCTTTGGCATGCTTACCGCGCCGCATTGCTATTTCCGGTGGAGTTTGATTTGCCGCGAATTTCAGCAGGTGCCCACCCCTGTGAAGCTTGCGTGGGCAAGCCCTGCCTTGGTGCCTGCCCCGTGCAAGCGTTTGACGGTTCTACCTATAATGTTGCCGTTTGCGGCGCGCATATTAAATCTGCTGCGGGTGATGATTGCATGGATAATGGATGTTTGGCGCGGCGGGCTTGCCCTGTGGGCCAAAAGTTTGCTTATTCAAAACCACAAGCGCAATTTCATATGAGGGCATTTCGTGAGCTACGATAACATCAGACAAAAACTGGCGGCGGGCGAAACCATAATTCTCGACGGCGGCACGGGCACAGACATTCAACGCCGAGGTGCTCCGATGAGCGGTGACACATGGTGCGCGGAAGTGAACCTGACGCATCCAGAGATCGTGCGTTCCGTGCATGATGATTACATCAAGCGCGGGGCCGATATAATTACCGCCAACACATTTGCATCGAGCGCATTATCGTTCAACGCTTATGGCCGCGATGATGATTTGCTGGCAATAGACCGCGCCGCAGTGGCCGTGGCCAAAGCCGCAGCGAAGGGCACAGATGTTTGTGTGGCTGGTTCTGTTTCAACCATGCGACCAGTGTTTTTAGGTAGCGACCGGAGTGATACTTCAAAGAACTGGACTGAGGCCGAGGCCCGCGCATTGTTCGCCCGCAAAGTTCAAAACTTAAAAGCGCAAGGTGTTGACCTGATTATGATGGAGATGATGCGAGATGTGGATTATTCCGTGTGGGCCACATCAGAGGCAATGAAAACTGGTCTTCCGGTTTGGGTTGGCATATCGGTTGAAAAACATGACGGTGTGCTCACTGGGTTTGGCCGTGAAGACCAAAACCTGCACGACATTGCCAAGGCGCTTTGCGCGTTAAAGCCAGATGTTATTTCGATCATGCACACGTCTTCAAATGACACTGATGAAGCTTTGGAGATTCTGCGGCAATATTGGAACGGGCCCATTGGCACTTATCCTGAATGTGGATATTTCAAAGCGCCCGATTGGCAATTTGTTGATGTGATAACACCTTCCGATCTTGTGCATAAATCCCACGAATGGAATGCGTTAGGCGCCACAATTTTTGGCGGCTGTTGTGGAATTGGGCCAGACCATATCGAAGCCTTGGCGAAAGAATTTAAATAATGAAAACCGGCTCTTGCCTTTGTGGGGCGGTGGCATTTGAAATTCATGGCCCCATGGATGATGTGGTGGCGTGCCATTGTTCACAATGCCGAAAGATGACAGGCAATTATTGGTCTTCCACCCATGTGGCAGATGATGATTTGAAATTTACCAAGCACGATGGTTTGAAATGGTTTGCAT
>JANXRO010000257.1 GCA_025356765.1 Hyphomicrobiales bacterium
GCGATGGATATGACCCGCGTTTTTGCCCGCGAGAAAAATTTCCGCGTGGGCGTGCGCATCCTGTCTGAAACCATCAGCGCAGAAGCCGCAGGCCGTGGCTTTTCGGAAGTGGCAGATTGCGTATTGGCCAAACTTCTCGACGTTATAAAAAATGATCTTGTGGCCAGACATGGCCACATCAAGGGTGGAACATGCGTTATTCTCGGCCTTGGCAAACTGGGCGGCCATGAAATGACGGCCGCGTCTGATCTGGATATCATGTTGATCTATGATCACCCGGAAAGTTCTGAAACGTCAGACGGCAAAAGCACCTTAAGCCCAGGCCAATATTATTCCAAGCTCACTCAGAAACTGGTCACAGCCATAACGGCCCCCACGGCCGAAGGCAGACTTTACGAAGTTGATATGCGGCTGCGGCCATCAGGCAGCACGGGGCCCTTGGCTGTCAGCCAACAGGCATTTAAAATCTATCAGGAAAAAGAAGCGTGGACATGGGAACGCATGGCGTTGACCCGCGCGCGCGTTATTTGCGGTGATGACACATTGGCCAATAAAGTGAACGCCAACATCAAACATGCGCTCAGCGTGCCGCGAGATGCCGAAACCATCAAAGCCGATATTTCAAAAATGCGAAACCTGATGCTGCAAGAACATAAAACCCAAAATATTTGGGATTTGAAACGGATGCGCGGCGGACAAATTGAAATTGAATTCATCGCGCAGTTTTTGGAACTGCTTCACGCCCAAACCAATCCTGAAATATTAAACGCCAACACCTTTGAAAGTTTGAGACAGGCAACTGCGCTGAAATTTTTGCAGACCGCAGATGCAGAAGTGTTGCTTTCAACCCTTAGCCTCTATCAACGCCTCACCCATATTCTGCGCCTGTGTCTCGATGGCCCCTTTGATGCAAAAACCGCCCCCGCCCACCTCAACGCCGCCTTGGCCCAAGCAGCCGCCTTGCCCAGCATAGAAGCAACAGAAGCCCACCTGATTGAACTTCAAGCACAAGTGGATCGGATTTTTACAAGGCTGATCGGGCGCTAAAGTTTATCACTAAGAATAACAAGACCTGAGATGCTTTTGTCTTCACCTTCAAATATCGGGATTTGTAATTACGCTCTAGAAATGTCAACTTTTGGATCGCAGCTATTTATGAGTGAGCAGAAGCATGTTAGTGAACATCCCCTTAATTCCGTTGCTTCAGCACCTAAACGATCAGTGTATCGGAGCAAATGGCCTCACCAAACAACTCATGTCAATTGATCCCAGCGCATGGATAGCAAATGTTGAGGTGCCAAATACTTTCCGCTCGGAGAAGTTGGCTGATTTCAAAACAGGGGGTTACTTTCCACTTTCATATGCACCAGACTGGTTCAGCAGAGTAATTACAGATAAATTATCCAAAAGCTCTGGTACAATTTTTACCCAAGATTTGTGGTTGAATTCGAAGCTATTGAGTCCTTTCTATCGAGGCGAGAAACAAGAGATTTTCGATCAACTGGGTTCTGCCTATTTTTGGATAAGCAGCAACAATTTTTCGATGGAGCGAGCTAATCGTATAGCAAGTTCAACGAGAAGTTTTCAGCAAATTGGCGCTTTGAGTACATTTGAATTGGAGGACTCTCATTTTGATGACAATCTTGGTCTTCAGGTGGGAATATTTGAGAACTTGCTGTCAGACGTAGTGGAGTATTTTATCGAAGTTTACGATGGTGAAAGCTATGCAATTTTGAGTAAAAAAAGTTCACTTGATTAGAAGATCCCGTTGTGGATCGAATTCAATCTCCGCCACAGGCGGTCCCACGGGCACTCCTGGCTCCGGCAGAGGGAATTGGTATAATCCAAACACCGAAGAATCAATTCATCCAGACCGAACTCATCCTGATCCTGTTGGTCCACACAATGACTATTGGCCATATAGAGGGTCTCCAAAATATAGATGGTTTCCTGATGGAACGATTAGGCCGACTGAACAAGTCATTTAAAGGTTAGAATTTTTAAACATGATCAAAGAATATGAAAAATTTCGGCTAATACAGCTAGAAGACCATCAATATTCAAGCGCAATTGAGTACATGCGTTTAAATTTTCCAGATGTTGTGGGATTAGCTAAGTGTTGCCTAGAAGCCGTGTCGAGAGGTGCTACAGTATCGATGGCAGTTCCAGAAATAATTGAAACTGAAAAAGTAATTAACTTCGAGCATGGATTTGTAATTAACTCGTTATCCTCATTGGCGTGGCTTGAAGAGCATCTGTTGGGGGTGAATTGTACTGAACAAAATTATGTGTTTCTTGGTCACGACATCTGGATGGACGCAGCAAGTTATAAAAAACCTAGTCCAAAAATTGTATCGAGTTTTTTTACATTTGCGAATGGTCTTTATTTTTATGAAATAAAGGCCATTTTTGAACTTAAAGACCTCCGCGCTGTTTCAAACGCTGCAGTAAGTTTGCCTGCCGTCTTTGCAATCTCTTGCGTAAATGTTGAGTGTTTTATTAATGAAGCAAGAGAAATTTCAGAGAAAGGTTTTGCTGCGCTTTTAGAAAATTTGAAGGAATTTTATGTGAGAGCTTTCGATGGAGATGGCTTTCTGGTTGTAAACAACTTCAAATAAAAATAACATTGTAGGTAAGTTATATTCGTTGAAGTTGATAAAGTATCGCAAAAACAAAAATCTATAATTCGAGTATTGGCCATTTCATTGGTTAAGCCAACGGTTCAATGGTGGGCTAAACAAGGGATTATATTTGGTTGGCCAACAATGATAACAAGCCTGCTGATCTTCCTCTTGGTGTGGCTGAAACCGCAAGTCTTTATATGGTGCATGCTAATCATCTGTGTCGCCCCATCCGCATCACAGACTCAACCAAAGCCACAGTCTGGCAGGCCGTCTATAAACCTTGGGGCGAAACCCAATCCATCTCCGGCACCAGAACCAACAATCTGCGCCTGCCCGGCCAATATTTCCAGATCGAGACAAATCTCGCCTACAACTGGCACAGGCATTACGATCCCGTCACCGGAAGATATACGCAAGCTGATCCGCTGCGCTTCATCGATGGGCCGAGTGTGTATGCTTATGCGAAGAACAGCCCGTTCAAGTATAGCGACAGAAATGGGCTCGAGGTTGGCGCAACTAGTGGATTGAATTATGATTCGTCGCCAAGTGCGCCTAGTTCGCCAAGCCCAACGAGTTCGCCATCTTCTTCAAATAATAATGATGGCCCCGATCCACTTGATGACATCGTTCCGTTAAAACGATCTCCTCATGACTTTAATAGTCCCAACCCCGATGATGGAAGTGTTCAGCAGTGTGATTAGAAAACAGTTTGCGCTCTTTTTTGCCATCTTCTTTTGGGAGGGGGTGATAAGGGAGGGGTTGCACCCACGGGGCTGCCGAAGGTATATCCGACGGAGCAGGTTAAAAAAGACAAAGAATAGGCTCGTGCAATAATATTTTATTGATTGAAAGTCCTTTGAAATGGCTTCGGATAATCTGAGTTTAGCTATTGCAAGCGCCAACAAGCTGTTGGCTTCTGGAAAAATTGAAGCTGCATTTGATGCTTTGAGCCAAATTTTTGACGGAAAAAATCCAGAGGTCGCAATGATTCTGGGTTACATTTATGGTGAAGATAATTTCAAAGGCAAAAATGAAGATAAATCGTTTTTGTATTACATGTTAGCGGCAGAGGCTGGGTTTGCATACGCACAACAAGGAATTGCAGCAATTTACCGAAATCGCGGGGATGAAGAAAAATCGCTTTTTTGGTTAAGTAAAGCCAGCAATAGCGGAAATTATGATGCCTCATTATTACTATTTTATCATCACAGGACACCGGACAGAAAAGAAAGTTTCAAATTTTTATGTTTGGCTGCTGCTCAAGGTAATCTAGAAGCAAAACAAAGATATGCTATCGAAATGCTGAAAGGAAACTATAGAATTTTAAAAATTCCTATCGGATTCGTGAATTGTTTGTGGAATATTCCAGCTATATTTCGTTATGCTCAGCTTAAAGCAAAGAACTCTAACGGTAAAAGGGGTGGTTCCTCTTATTAGAAATTACGCAGGAATTGCGCTGCCACTCCACCTAATAATATTTTACACGTAACAAAAAATTGCAAGGTGCGATCGCGCCTAATTCCGGTTATGTCATTTGAAACGTAGCTGTCAACTTTGACAGAAACTCATTTTGAGCGCGGAACAATCGCAGTTTGTTTTCTTTGCAATGCAACAAATGCGTCACGAATTTTTATCAAAAGATTGCCTGGCAATTCACCATAGAGCACTGTTGCAGCTTTACCGCGCTGGGTTGGGCGAAGGTCAGGTCCGGGCCATGTGA
>JANXRO010000270.1 GCA_025356765.1 Hyphomicrobiales bacterium
ATTGCTGAACGAGGCGGGCGGAACGCTGGATGATTTGATGATCACCCGGGCTGATTACAAAGGTTATGAGGGCTGGCTTTATGTTGTGGTGAATGCGGGCCGCAAAGACTTTGACTATGACCATTTTGCCAAGCACTTGCCTGAAGGCGTTACGTTTAAGGCGGGCGATGACATGGCATTGTTGGCCCTGCAGGGGCCAAAGGCCGAAGACGTTTTGGCCAAGCACGCGCCGGGTGTTTGGGATTTGAAATTCATGTTTTATCAATCGCTGCCCATCGGCGGCATTGATGTTCATGTTTCCAGGTCAGGCTATTGCGGTGAAGATGGTTTTGAACTTTCGGTTTTAAACAAAGATGTTGAAACGCTTTGGAACCTTCTGCTGCAAGATGAGCATGTAAAGCCCATTGGCCTTGGTGCGCGTGATTCTTTGCGGCTTGAAGCGGGCTTGTGCCTTTATGGCCATGAGCTGGATGAAACCACGTCGCCCATAGAAGCGGGCCTCGCGTGGTCGATTGCCAAACGGCGGCGTGAGCAGGGGGGCTTTATGGGTGCCGCGCGGGTGCAACAAGAGCTGCAAGACGGCCCAAAGCGCAAGCGCGTTGGCATAAAGCCTGATGGCCGCGCGCCAGCGCGTGATGGCACAGAAATTTTCAACACAGATGGCAACAAAATTGGCGTGATCACCTCAGGTGGCTTTGGGCCAACGGTCAACGGCCCCATCGCCATGGGCTATGTTGAAACGACGTTTGCTGCGGCTGATACAAAAATCCAATTGCTGGTGCGGGGCACTCTGATGCCCGCAACCCTTGTCAAACTTCCCTTCATTCCAAATAATTTCAAACGATAGGACGAAAAAATGAAATTCTCAAAAGATCACGAATGGCTCACCCTTGAAGGCAACATTGCCACCGTTGGCATTACCGATCATGCCCAATCACAATTGGGCGATGTGGTGTTTGTAGAACTGCCAAAGCTAGGAAGCACCATCGCCGCCCATGCTTCGGTTGCCACCATCGAAAGCGTGAAAGCCGCCAGCGAAGTTTACACGCCCGTTTCTGGCGAGGTGATTGCAGTCAATGAAGAGTTGAATGGCGACCCGGCATTGGTCAACCGCTCGCCTGAACATGAGGGCTGGTTTATGAAAATCAAATTGAGCGCACCCACAGAAATTGATGGCCTGATGGACAAGGCCGCTTATGATAAATTTGTGGCAGGCTGACATGAGCACAGATTTCATCCCACGCCACATTGGCCCCAACGCTTCTGAAACTGCCGCAATGTTAAAAACATTAGGTGCTACAACGCTTGATGATTTTATTGCCAAAGCCGTGCCCGCCAAAATTCGCAGCGCCAAGCCCTTGGCTTTGCCCGAAGCTTTAAGCGAACGCGAAGCGCTTTCGGCCATCAAACACATGGCGGCGAAAAACCAGGTTTTCACCTCAATGATCGGCATGGGCTATTATGGCACCATCACGCCCAAAGTTATTTTGCGCAATGTGTTGGAAAATCCGGGTTGGTATACGGCCTACACGCCCTATCAAGCCGAGGTTAGCCAAGGTCGCTTGGAAGCGCTTTTAAACTTCCAACAAATGGTGGTGGATCTGACGGGGCTTGAAATTGCCAATGCGTCCTTGTTGGATGAAGCAACAGCGGCGGCAGAAGCCATGGCCATGGGTAAGCGGTTGTCCAAAACGTCTGCTAATGTGTTTTTTGTGGATCGTGATACGCACCCCCAGACCATTGGTGTTTTGCAAACCAGGGCCAAAGGTTTTGGCATTGAGATTGAAATTGGTGATCCTGAGAGTGATTTAAAGCCAGCCAAAACTTTTGCGGCACTGTTGTCTTATCCGGGTTCATCGGGCGTGTTGCGCGATTATTCGTCAACCATTTCAGATCTTCATGGGGCAGGTGCCTTGGCCATCGTGGCCACAGATTTATTGGCGCTGACAGTTTTGAAACCACCGGGCGAAATGGGGGCTGATGTTGCAATTGGTTCTGCCCAACGCTTTGGCGTGCCCATGGGATATGGCGGGCCGCATGCCGCGTTTTTTGCAACGAAGGATGAATTTAAGCGCGTAATGCCCGGCCGGTTGATCGGCGTTTCGATTGATGCGCAAGGGGGCCGAGCTTTGCGCATGGCGCTGCAAACACGCGAACAACATATCAGGCGCGACAAGGCCACCAGCAACATTTGCACAGCGCAAGTTTTGCTTGCGGTGATGGCTTCCATGTATGCGGTTTATCATGGGCCTGAAGGGCTTAAAGCAATTGCTGAAGGCGCTCATGCAAAAGCACAAGTGTTTGCGACGGCTGTGAAGAATGCCGGGCATCATATTGTAAATGAATCATTTTTTGACACTGTAACAGTGAAAGCTTCGGCACAGGCGATGCTTGCTGCGGCAGAAAAAAAGCACATAAACTTGCGTGTTGTAGACGCTGATCACATTGCGGTTTCGTTTGATGAAAGCACGCGCGAAGCTGAGCTTGATGCGGTGTTGGAAGTGTTCGGTGCCAAGCGCGGCGGGATGATTGATTCGGTTCCGAAATCACTGCAACGCAAGTCAACTTATCTCACGCACCCCACCTTCAATTCCTATCATTCTGAAACCGAAATGATGCGTTATCTGCGCCACTTGCAAGGCAAGGATTTGGCACTTGATCAAGCGATGATTGCGCTGGGTTCTTGCACCATGAAGCTGAACGCAGCCAGCGAAATGATCCCCGTCACATGGCCTGCCTTCGGCAATATTCACCCGTTTGCACCCATTGAGCAAACCAAAGGCTATGCCGAATTGTTTACAAGCTTGGAAGCCATGCTGTGTGAAATTACAGGGTTCGATGCCGTGTCGCTTCAACCCAATGCAGGAAGCCAAGGTGAATATGCGGGGCTATTGGCCATTCGTGGTTTCCATGATGCCAACAACCAGAAAAACCGCGATGTGTGTTTAATCCCCACTTCTGCCCATGGCACCAACCCCGCCTCGGCGGTTATGGC
>JANXRO010000285.1 GCA_025356765.1 Hyphomicrobiales bacterium
ACAGGAATGCCGTTTAGAGCGGCGGCCTTGGGGCTTGCACCAATGGCATAAAGATAACGCCCCATCGGTGTGTATTCAAAAATGATCCACAAGGCAAAAGCCAGTGCCACCACATAAAACCCCGTGATAGGAAGGCCAAAGATTTTGGTGGCATCGAGATTATAAAAACCATCAGGCACCACACCCACAATCTGGCGGCCCTGAGAATGCCAAAGTGCTATGGCATATAAAATTGTGCCTGTGCCAAGCGTTGCAATGAATGAATCAATCTTGGCAACTTCGACCAGCCAGCCATTCAGCACGCCCATAAGCGCACCCAGTGCCAGAATTGTCAGAACCGCAATTGGCCATGGGAAGCCGTATTTGGTTTGAAGGCTGATAGCCAAGATGTGCCACAGCACAATGCCATATCCCACGGTGAGATCAATTCGGCCCGCTGCCATGGGGATCATTGCCGCAAGTGACAGGATTGCAATCACACTTTTGGCAGAGATTATCGAACGCAAATTCAACAACGTTGGAAATGTATCGGGCAACAGAATTGAAAACATCAATGTGAGAAGAATTGTGAGCAACACCAAACCATAAACCGGAATCCAACGGCCAAGCTTTTGCGCTGGCGTGAGCTTTTGCAATTCATAGCGGGTTGGCTCTAATGCGGTTGACTGGATTGAATTCATTATGCGGCCTCAGATGCAGATGCGGCGTGGATCAAGTTTTCAGTGTTTAAATTTTTGCCGGTTATTTCAGCGGTGATTATGCCACGCGAAAACACCAAAGCGCGGTGACAAATATTTGCCACCTCTTCAAAATCAGTTGACACAACAATCACCGTTAGACCGCTTTCGAGAGCCTTGGCGATGAGGCGATAAATTTCTGCTTTTGCGCCCACATCAACGCCTGCGGTCGGATCTTCAGCGATTAACACTTTGCGGCCCGTGGCAAGCCAGCGGCCCACCACCACTTTTTGTTGGTTGCCGCCAGACAAGGCTTCCACCGGCAAATGTGGATCATTAGGTCTTAGGCCCACAGTGTCGCCAATTTCACGCGCGGCTTCAGCTTCATTAAACGGCGTCATAAACGACATGAGTGTTCGACCGATGCTCCACGGATTGAGAAACATATTTTCACGAATTGAAAGTGAAAGCGCCACGCTTTCTTCCGTGCGATCACGCGCCACAAGCCCCACACCTTGGTTTAACGCTGCGGTGGGCGATGAAAGATCAAGCGTTTTGCCTTCGAGTATCACTTGGCCCTGATGTTCCAAGGCGCCAAATAAACAGCGGCCCACATCTTCTTGCCCCGCACCGCGCAGGCCAACCAGCCCTAACACTTCGCCCGCACGCGCGGTGAAAGACACCGGGCCAGCATTGTGTGTGACAAGGTTTGAGACTTTCAATGTTTCAGCGCCATCACGCCTTTGGCCACGATGATAAAGCTCTTTCACCTCGCGGCCCACAATCATGTTCACAAGCTTGGCGGGCGTGGTGGATTTTACCTCGGCATTGCCCACCAATTTTCCATCTCGCAATACAGCCACGCGATCTGCCAATTTAAAAATTTCGTCCAAGCGATGGGACACATAAATCATGCCCACACCTCGCGCCTTCAAAGACCGCAAAACTACAAACAGGCGTTCAACCTCATCAGCAGGCAGGCTGGCCGTGGGTTCATCCAACACCAACACATCGGCATCAGCAGCCAGTGAACGCGCAATGGCCACCAGAGATTTTTCGGTGCGGCTTAAATCTTGTACGCGGCGTGAAGGATCAAAATTGCAGCCCACAAGCTTTAGTGATTCTGCGGCGCGCGCTTCCGTGGCCTTCCAATCAATCAATTTGCCTTTGCGCGAAAAACCTTGGGCAAGGCCCACATTTTCACCCACACTCATCCATTCAACCAGACCTAAATCTTGGTGGATGAAAGAAACACGTTGTTTTTCATTGGGCTTGGGTGGCGTGTGCACATAGTCAACGCCTTTGAATAAAATTCGCCCATCTTCAGGTTTGTGAATGCCCGCCAGTGATTTGATCAGCGTTGATTTGCCTGCGCCATTTTCGCCAAGCAGCGCCAAAATTTCACCCGCAGCCAGCCCAAGTGAGACATTACTGAGTGCTGTTGTACCGCCGAAACGTTTGGTTATTCCCTGAAATTCGATGAGCATTGATTGCCCACTCCGTTGTTTCTTGGCAGATGACAGTGGAATGAACGTTCTGTCAAATTATATTATGGATCATTCGGGCTTTTCACACACCGCGGATAATTTGTTGCCATCTGGGTCGCGCACATAGCACGCGTAAAAACTCGCATGATAGGGGCGAAGCCCGGGGCCGCCTTCATCTGTGCCGCCCGATATAAGTGCAGCTTTATAGAAGGCATCCACTGCCGCGCGGGTTTCGGCTTTCAGGGCAATCATGGTGCCGTTGCCCCAAGTGGCGGGAAGCTTGAGCACTGGCTTTAACACCCAAAGCCTGCATTCGCTGGGTGGGGCGTGATCAGAAGCATAACGATAGCCAATTTCAACTTCAGAACTGACATGGCACAGAAGCCCAAGTGTTTGCAGGGTTGCATCGTAAAAAAGCTTGCTGCGTGGAATGTCGTTGCTACCCAAGGTGACATAGAGAAGCATTTTCTGAAACTCCGTTTATTGTAATAGCAACCACGCCTTGGCGCGCACGGCCAATTCGTTGATGGGCAAAGAGATATCCAATTTTAATGCCAGTTCATCTTCGGCAGGTTCTTGCAAAGTTGCAAGCTGACTATCCAGCAATGATGCTGGCATGAAGTGGCCTTTTCTTGCGCCGATTCTTTGTTCAAGAAGTTCGCGACTGCCGAAAAGATAAATGAAATAGACAGGCCTTTGCGCCGCTTTGGCGATGGTTTCACGATAGACCCGTTTTAAGGCCGAACATGAAGCAATACAGGCTTCGCGCCCCGCCAAGGATTCGCCGATGGCTTTCAGCCACGGCCAACGGTCTTCATCGGTTAGAGGGTTGCCCGCCGACATTTTGGCCACATTGGTTGCGGGGTGCAATCGATCGCCTTCAATGAAATGGGCAGAAAGTTTTTCAGCCAGCAATTCACCCACCGCGGTTTTGCCACAGGATGCAACACCCATAACAACCGCAGCTCCTTTAAAGGACACTTGAGATGCCACCATCAACATAAAGGATATGGCCGTTGACGAATGAAGATGCTTTTGAGGATAAGAATACGGCGGCACCTATCAACTCATCCACATCACCCCAGCGGCCTTGTGGCGTGCGCTTTTCCAACCAGCTTGAAAATTCGGGATTATCGACCAGAGCTTGATTGAGCGGGGTTTTAAAATAACCAGGCCCTATCGCGTTGATTTGAATGTTATGTTTTGCCCAATCGGCACACATGCCTTTGGTGAGCATTTTTATGGCACCCTTGGTGGCCGTGTAAGGCGCAATTGAAGGCCGGCCCAATTCGCTTTGCACGGAGCAGATATTGATGATCTTTCCTGCCTTCCGCTCGATCATGGCCTTCGCCACGGCCTTGCCAACAATAAATGCGCTTTCAACATTCACGCGCAACAATTCCTGGAATTTGGTCAGTGGATAATCTTCCAAAGGTGTTCTGAACTGCATTCCAGCATTGTTGATCAAAATGGAAATAGCGCCAATATCAGCTTCAATTTTCGCCACAGCCTTGGTGGTGGCCTCTTCATCAGTTACATCGAAAGCCAAAGCATAAACATGATGGCCTTTGGCTTCTAATTCTTTGCGCGCCATTTCAAGCTTGGTTTCGTCACGACCATTCAACACAACGGTGGCGCCTGCTTTAGCCAGCCCTTCCCCCAAGCCAAAGCCGATGCCCTGGCTGGAGCCTGTTACTAATGCGATTTGTTTTTTTAAACTGAAAAGTTCCATCACTTGACCCTATGCTTTAGCTATGGCTATCGTTTCAAACACAAACACGCAAGATCAGTTGGAGAAAAAATGAAAGCAGTTGTTATCCACAAGGCCATGGATTTGCGCGTTGAAACCCGTGACGTTGAAACCCCGAGTGGGGGCCAAGTGGCCATTGCCATCAAGCGCGGCGGCATTTGTGGAAGCGATTTGCATTATTATAAACACGGTGGCTTTGGGGCCATTCGGGTTTTACACCCCATGGTCTTGGGCCATGAAGTTGCTGGCGAAATTACGGGGCTTGGCGTGGGCGTTGATACTTTGAAAATTGGCCAACACGTAGCCGTTTCGCCCTCTAGGCCTTGTGGTGTTTGCACCTATTGCCAGCTTGGCCAGCAAAACCATTGTTTGGAGATGCGCTTTTATGGTTCAGCCATGCGCAACCCTCACATTCATGGCGCGTTTCAACAGGTGTTGGTTGCTGATGCCACCCAATGCCATGTGGTAGGCGATGGTGTTTCCATTGAAGAGGCGGCCTTTGCGGAACCTTTTGCTGTGACTTTGCATGCCATTGTGCGTGCCGGATCATTGGCCAATAAACGCGTGCTGGTCACAGGCTGCGGGCCTATTGGTGCTTTGGCCATTGCTGCGGCACGTGTGCATGGTGCACGTGACATTGTGGCCACAGATGTTTCTGATTTCACTTTGGGCTTGGCCCGAAAAATGGGTGCAGACCACACCATCAACGTGGCAACGCAGGCCGAACGCTTGGCGCCATTCAAAGCTAATAAAGGTTTCTTTGATGTGATGATTGAAGCTTCTGGCAATGAGAGTGCCTTGCACACCGGACTGGAAATTTTGCGCCCGCGCGGCATTCTCATTCAGTTGGGCTTAGGGGGCGATGTTTCAATTCCACAAAATATGATTGTGTCTAAAGAAATCGAAATTCGTGGTTCGTTTCGTTTCCATGATGAATTTGGTTTGGCGGTTGATTTGATCAACAAACGCCGCGTGGATTTAAAACCTTTGCTCACTGAAGTTGTGCCGCTTGAAGAGGCGGTGCGTGGGTTTGATCTGGCCTTGGACAGAAGCCGCGCCATGAAAGTGCAGATTGCGTTTTAATAGTTCTTTGAATTGATACTGTTGATTGTGGGGCTTAGTCCGTTCAGGGGATTATCCTTGTTCCAACTCAGGCCCGTTTCAAAAAACCGGCTGAATAGCGCATCATACATTAAAATTCTGCCTGCCAGGCTTTCACCAATATCCAGCAATTCCTTGATCACTTCCATGGCCTGCATGGAACCCAAAATGCCGGGCAAGGCGCCCAAAATTCCGGCCACTTCGCAGGCGGGGAACATGCCCGATTCTGGCAGATCGCCGATGAAACACCGATAGGTGGGATAAGGCTCACCACCTGGTTTTTTGAGATAGGGTTTGAAGGTTGAAATCTGGCCATCAAATTGGCCCACTGCTGCTGTGATCAACGGCCTTTTTGCAAAGTAACACGCATCAGACACAAGAAAACGGGTGGAAAAATTATCACTGGCATCAGCCACAACATCATAGGCTGAAACGAGCGCCATCACATTTTTGGTGTCAACTCTGGTATCATGTTGAACCACTGTAACATTGGGGTTGAGGCTTTCAATAAAATGTGCGGCGCTGGCGGTTTTTGCCTTGCCGATAAACTCCATTGTGTGGATGATCTGGCGCTGCAAGTTTGACAACGACACGATATCTTCATCACAAATGCCAATCGTGCCCACGCCCGCTGCGGCCAGATATTGCAACAAGGGTGCGCCAAGCCCGCCTGCACCTATCACCAGAACTTTTGCATTTTTCAGTTTGTTTTGGCCAGGCCCACCCACTTCGGCAAGCACGATGTGGCGGGCATAACGTTCAAGTTCATCATCGTTCAATGCCATCAGCTTTTTCCTGAAGACCCAAAACCACCGGCTCCTCTGGTGGTTTGATCAAGTGATGTAACCTCTACCAACGCAACACGCAGCACCGGGGCTATAATCATTTGGGCAATGCGATCACCTTTAGCAATTTGAAAGTCGTCTTTGCCCAAGTTGATCAATGGCACTTTGATTTCACCGCGATAATCAGCATCGATGGTGCCAGGCGAATTGAGAACGGTGATGCCAAATTTAACCGCAAGGCCTGAACGCGGGCGCACTTGGGCTTCATGATTGTCGGGCAGCGCAATGGCTATTCCGGTTGAGATTAATGCGCGTGCACCAGGTTTCAATGTGAGAGCATCTGCTGAACGCAAATCCAAACCGGCTGAACCTGTTGTGGCATAGCTTGGCAAATCCAGACCTTGGCCATTTTCCAAACGAATGATCTGTATACTGATCATTTTAGCAACGTTGCACAAAGCTCAAGAATGCGTGTTGCCACTTCTGACTTATTTAATGCTGGCCATGGTTCAACAGTGGTGGTCGTAACAACATGCACCTGGTTTTTATTTGTTCCAAAAACGCCCTCGCTCACGTCATTGGCAATAATCATATCACAGCCCTTGCGCTTTAATTTTTCTTGCGCATTCTGAACTACATTTTCTGTCTCAGCTGCAAAACCCACCACCAGTTTGGCTCGACCAGTTTTTGCTGTGCTCAGTGTTTTTAAAATATCAGGATTGGCTGCAAATGAAATTGATGGGGGCGTTGCTTTTGCATCCTTCTTCATTTTCTGCCCCGCCGGATTTTCAACTTTCCAATCAGCAACAGCAGCAGCACAAATCGCAAGGTCAATATTTTTAAGGTCAACGCAGGCCGCCAACATCTGGTCTGCCGTTTCAACCTTTATGAGCTTCACTCCGCTGGGTGCCTTCAGCTCAACCTGGCCTGAAACCAGGGTTACGGTTGCGCCCATATCCAACGCGGCTTTGGCCAAGGCATAGCCTTGCTTTCCTGAAGAATGATTGGAAATATAGCGCACAGGATCAATAGGTTCGCGCGTTGGGCCAGCAGTTATCAAAACGTGTTTGCCCGCCAATAGTTTTGAAGACCTAAAAAACTTCTCAATTGCACTGACAATTTCAAGAGGCTCTGCCATACGGCCAAAGCCAAATTCGCCGCAGGCCATATCACCCTCATTGGGGCCTACCACATGAATGCCATCAGCTTGCAGTGTTGCCAAATTGCGCCTCGTGGCCACGTGTTCCCACATGCGCACATTCATGGCAGGCGCAATCAGCACCGGCTTATTTGTGGCCAGCAAGGTTGTTGTGGCCAAATCATTTGCTATTCCCACGGCCATTTTTGCCAACAGATCTGCTGTTGCTGGGGCCACCACAACCAAATCTGCTGAGCGTGATAATTCAATATGACCCATTTCGGTTTCATCGGTCAGGCTGAACAGATCATTGAAAACTTTCTCACCAGAGAGCGAGGCCACAGACAACGGTGTTACAAATTCTTCCGCTGCTTTGGTCATAATCACGCGCACGCCAATGTGGCGCGCTTTTAATTGCCGGATCAATTCCAAACATTTATAGGCTGCAATTCCGCCACCGATGATGAGAAGAACTTTTTTGTCCATCACCTATAAAACACCAATTTTACCGCAATCACAACCAGCGCCAAAGTGCTGATTCCCAAGAGCCGATTTGGCCATGGGCTTGCAGGCTTTGATTGTTGATCGAGCATGGCGGAAAATTTGCGCATCACGCCATGTGCTTCGGCCAGTGCTTGGGGCAAACGAAGCGCCAAACCTGAAAGTGTTCCGGCACTTCCCAAGGCCTGTTCAATTTTTCCCAATGGCCCCAATTTGCGTTCAATCCACCCACGCACCACAGGTTCACCGGTTTTCCAAATGTTAAGTTCAGGGTTCAACGTGCGTGCCACACCTTCAGTGACCACCATGGTTTTTTGCAGCAACAGCAATTGCGGCTGGGTTTGCATGTTGAAATGATCAGTCACTTCGAAAAGCTGGGTGAGCAAACGCGACATTGAAATTTCACCTGCTGGAAGCCCCATGATGGGCTCTCCAATCGCCCGCAAAGCCTGGGCAAAGGTTTCAACATCTTCAGTTTCAGGCACATAGCCCGCATCAAAATGCACTTGGGCAATGCGCCTGTAATTGCGGGTGATGAAGCCATAAAGAATTTCAGCCAGAAACAAACGATCTGGTTCAGAAAGCCTTCCGGTGATGCCAAAATCCAGCGCCACCAAAGTGCCTGCTTCATCCACAATCAGGTTACCTTGATGCATATCGGCATGAAAAAAACCATCGCGAATGGCATGGCGCAGAAAACTTTGAATGACAGTATCGCCCAGCGCATGAAGATCAAGGCCGCGTTGGCGCAAAACCTCTACATCCGCCATCGGTGTGCCGCTGATCCATTGAGTGGTTAAAACACGTTTGGAACTATAGGCCCAGAACACATCTGGCACGCGAAAGCCCGGATCATCTTTTGAGTTTTGGCCAATCTCTGAAAGAGCCGCTGCTTCCATGCGCAAATCAAGCTCTTGGAGCATCGATGCTTCAAGCATTGCAACGGCTGCCACGGGCCGCAAACGCTTGCCCACTGTGCTGAACCGTTCAATCATACGCGCGGCAAAGCCAAAACTTTGAATGTCATTGGCAAAGCGTTGATCCACACCCGGGCGCAGAATTTTAACAGCAACTGTGTGACCATCATGGGTGACAGCCTTATGCACTTGGGCAATGGACGCTGCGGCAATTGCAGGCCCAAATGATTTGAACAGAACTGAAATGGGTTTACCCAATTCGCTTTCAACAATAGCTTCAGCTTGCTTTTGTGGAAATGGGGGCAGCTTGTCTTGCAGGGCTTTCAGCTCAAAGGCCCGCTTGGCGCCTATGACATCGGGCCTTGTGGCCAAAAATTGGCCAAGCTTAATATAGCTAGGCCCCAACCTAGAAAGTGCGGCGGTTAATTGATTGTTCTGCCCGCCTTCTAATGTTTCAGCTTTGCCAAATTGCACAAGCTTCATTGCACCACGCAAAAGAAGTGGCGCATTGGCCACTTGATCTGGCGGCAATAGCGCATCATAGCGCGCCATCACAAATCCCGCATGAACAAGCCTAAAGATTGACCCTAGCATCAAATGCGCCAGCCCGAATGGATGGCCACTACACCGCCGGTTAAATCACGGTGGCTTACCCGAGCAAAACCTGCGGCACGAATTTTTTCGGCAAACACTTCCTGCTTGGGAAACATGCGAATGCTTTCCACCAGATACCGATAGGGCTGGCCATCACCGGTTACAACTTTACCGACAGCGGGAATGACGGTGAAGGAATAGGCATCATAGATTTTTTGAAGCACGTCATTATTCATGTGTGAAAATTCAAGACACAAAAACCGCCCGCCGGGCTTTAGAACGCGGTAGGCTTCCGCCAAGGCTTTATCAATGTGGGTGACGTTGCGAATGCCGAAGGCAATTGTATAGGCATCAAAGCTGCAATCAGGGAAGGCCAGTTCCTCAGCATTGCCCACGGTGAAATCACATTTGCTTAACCGCCCTTCTGCCTGGCCGCGTTTTTTACCCTCCGCCACCATATGGGGCGAAATATCAGCAATGGTCACATGGGTTCGGGGGCCGCCTGCATCGAGAATTTTAAATGCAATGTCGCCTGTGCCGCCCGCCACATCCAAACTGTGGAAAGGTTTGTTTTTGGGTGGGTTGAGCATCGTGATCATATCGTCTTTCCACAATCTGTGGAGGCCAGACGACATTAAATCATTCATCTTATCATAGTCAGCCGCGGCTTTGGAAAAGACGTCGTTGACCAAGCCTTGCTTTTCAGCCGTTGGAACATCGCGAAAGCCGAAGCTTGCTGTGGATTCAGAATTGCTCATAGCTGACAAGATAGTGCATTTTGCCTGAGACTTCTATTGCCACAAGGGCCGCAGTTTGGTTACAGGGTTAACCATGCCAGAATTGCCCGAAGTTGAAACGGTTAAACGCGGACTAGAGCCTATTCTTATGAGCCGGATGATCACCCGCGTTGAACTGCGCCGGGCCAATTTGCGTTTTGCCTTTCCTGATGGATTTGTGGGCGCTTTGGAAGGTTCAAGGGTTTTAAGCCTTGCACGCCGCGCCAAATATATCGTGATCAATTTCGAGCACGACCTAAGCTTGATTGTGCATTTGGGTATGACGGGAAGGTTCACGGCGATTACGGCTTCTGGCAAAAACAATCTGGGTGAATTTTATTTCGCGACAGGTTCGGGCATGACCGCTGATGGCCCGCATGATCATGTGGTTTTGCATTTGGATAATGGCACCAAGCTTATTTATAATGATCCACGGCGTTTTGGCATGATGGATTTGGCTACATCATCGGCGTTGCACGAGCATCGCTTGCTGAAAGACATTGGCGTTGAACCCTTGGGCAATGAATTATCAGCCGACTATGTGGCTGCCAAATTCAAAGACAAGTCAGCACCCCTGAAAGCGGCTTTGCTTGATCAACGCATTATTGCGGGGCTTGGCAATATTTATGTGTGTGAGGCGTTGCACCGTGCCAAGTTAGCGCCCACGCGCAAAGCCCGCACACTGAAACGGGGTGATCAACGCCTTGATAATTTGCTGCGCCATATTCGTGATATATTGAATGAGGCAATTTTGGCGGGCGGTTCAACCTTGCAGGACTTTCAAGGAACCGATGGCGAAAAGGGCTCTTACCAGCAACGTTTTTTGGCTTATGATCGCGAAGGTGAGGATTGTTCATGCGGTGGCAAAATCAAGCGCATTGTGCAATCTGGCCGTTCAACATTTTATTGCCCAACCTGTCAGAAGTGAAGCCGATGATTTACGAAAATATTTTAGTTGATGTCAAAAGCCACGTTGGAATTATCACGTTCAATCGCCCGCAAGCCTTGAATGCTTTGAACAACCAGTTGGTTGATGAGATGAATTTGGCGCTTCAACAGTTTGAAACTGATGACGCCATTCACGTGATTATGCTGACGGGAAGTGAAAAGGCTTTTGCGGCGGGCGCTGATATTCGTGAAATGAAGGATAAAACATCAGCGCAAGCACAGGCTGAAAGTTTTCTTTCAAACTGGGATTATATTAACTCCATCACCAAACCTTTGGTTGCCGCAGTTTCAGGATTTGCATTGGGCGGCGGCTGTGAATTTGCCTTGGCCTGCGATGTGATTATTGCGGGCGAGAATGCAAAATTTGCACTGCCAGAAACGGGGCTTGGCATTATTCCGGGTGGTGGTGGCACGCAACGCTTGGCCAGAGCCGTTGGCAAAGTTCGTGCGATGGATATGATTTTAACAGGTCGCATGATTGATGCCGCCGAAGCTCTGTCGTTGGGGCTTGTCTCGCGCGTGGCGCCGACCGCAACATTGATGCAGGAAGCGCTGGCTGTGGCCAACAAAATTGCTGCATTGTCTTTGCCCGTTGCGCGTGCGGCAAAACGCGCGGTGAAGGCAACGCAGGAAATGCCGTTGTCAGAGGGTTTAAAACTAGAACGCGAATTGATTTATACGTGCTTTGATTTAGAAGACCAAAAAGAAGGCATGAATGCATTCTTAGAAAAGCGGAAGCCCGTGTTTAAGGGACGATAAAAGTTTCGTTAAACTGGTCGCACTTCCTGCACTTCAGGCACGAAATGTTTCAACAGGTTTTCAATGCCATGTTTCAACGTGGCGGTTGATGATGGGCAACCTGCACATGAACCCTTCATGTTCAAATATACTATACCTTCTTTGAAGCCTTTAAATGTAATGTCGCCACCATCTTGGGCCACGGCTGGTCTTACGCGTGAATCCAAAAGTTCTTTGATGGTTTTGACCAGTTCTGAATGTTCATCAGCAAAGAATTCATCACCCGATTGATCAATCTTGGCTTCGCCTTCAAGCATAGGTGCGCCGGATACATAATGATCCATGATAAGCCCAAGAATGGCTGGCTTTAAATGCTGCCATTCGCCTGTGCCCTTGCTGACGGTGATGAAATCATGGCCCAAAAACACGCCTGAAACGCCAGAAACACCGAATAAACGCTCTGCCAACGGGCTTTCCAACGCGTCTGCGGCCTTTTTATATTCGCGTGTGTCACCCGGCAAAACGGGTTTGCCTGGAATGAATTTCAACGTGGCTGGATTTGGCGTTGCCTCGGTTTGTATGAACATAGTTGATCCCTCTAGTCGGATATATAGACCACACTAGAACGATTTTAAAGTAGAGACTTCACGAAACCACAAAACCCACAATTTTGCGGGCTTCTTTTACAATGGGGGCCGCAATGGCTCTGGCCCTCTGCGCACCATCAGCCAAAATGGCGTCGATATGGGCAGGATCGGCTTTCAGCTTGGCTATTTCATCGGCGATGGGGGCGAGTTTCGCCACGGCCAAATCTGCCAAAGCATTTTTCAGACCAGAAAACTGCCCGCCACCAAATTGTGACAAGACGGCTTGGGCGGTTGTGCCCCCTAAGGCTGCATAAATGCCCACCAGGTTTTCAGCTTCCGGCCTGCCTTTTAACCCAGCAATTTCCGAAGGCAGCGCATCCATATCGGTTTTGGCTTTGCGGATTTTCTTTGCAATATCATCAGCGCCATCAGTAATATTAATGCGCGAAAGATCGGATGGATCAGACTTTGACATTTTCTTGGTGCCATCGCGCAAGCTCATCACCCGCGTTGCGGGGCCGGTGATCATGGGTTCAGGTTGCGGGAAAAATTCAACTTCGAAATCGACGTTAAATTTTTGCGCAATGTCTCTGGCCAATTCCAAATGTTGCTTTTGGTCTTCGCCAACTGGAACGTGCGTTGCCTTATACGCCAAGATGTCGGCGGCCATCAGATTGGGGTAAACATAAAGGCCAACGGATGCTGCCTCTTTGTCTTTGCCCGCTTTGTCTTTAAATTGCGTCATGCGGTTCAACCAGCCAAGGCGGGCCACGCAGTTAAAAATCCACGCCAGCTCAGCATGTTCAGCCACTTGGCTTTGATTAAAAATGATGGAGCGTTTTGGATCAACACCGCAGGCAACATAGGCCGCTGTGACATCGCGGATGGCTTGGTGCAGCGCCTTCGGTTCCTGCCACAAGGTGATGGCGTGCATATCCACCACGCAATAAATGCATTCATTGCTTTCTTGCATCTTCACCCAATTTAACATGGCACCCAGATAATTACCCAAGTGCAAATTGCCGGTGGGCTGCATTCCAGAAAATACGCGCGGGGAGAAAATCGACATCTCAAAAAAACCTTGCTTAACGTTTGACGGCGGCCTTTAGCTCAGAAATTCGGAAAGCTCCAGTAAGTTGTGAGGCAGCAAAATAACTGGCAATTCCCACAGCCATCAGCAGCAACAGACCCCAAACGGCATGGATGGTATGCGTGCCCTGCTCGAAATTTTGGAAGATTAATAGATATACATCGACAAGTGCGGCCGCCATGATGGCAGTTGAAAGTATCATTGCGGGAATGCGTCTCCTGCAACGCTGATCAAAATCAAAATGGCCCAATTTATTAAGGCGTATATAAAGTTGGATGGCATTGGTCCATGCGGCAATTGTCGACGCCAAGGCAATACCCACATGGCCCATAAAAAATGAAAGCGTAAAACTGAAGAAGATGTTCACAAAAACCGACACAATGGCAAACACCATCGGGGTTCTGGTGTCTTCACGGGCATAAAAACCGGGTTGAAACACTTTGGTCAAAGAATAGGCCGGAAGGCCCGCCGCATAAGCAATAACAGCAGGCGTCACCTGAAATGTGTCAGAGGCCTTGAAGGCACCATGTTCAAACACTGTGTGCAAAATTGGGCCGCTGATCGTCATCAACCCTGCCGCTGCGGGTAGCGTTAGAAAAAGTGAAAACTCAAGCGCGCGATTTGAAGCATCAAATGCACCCCGCTCATCGCCTGCACGCAATTTGCGCGAAAGGGTTGGCAGCAGAACAACACCGATTGCCACACCAATCACCCCCAGAGGCAATTGATACAACCTGTCTGCATAATAAAGAAATGCCACGGCACCCGAAATGCCAGTTGCTATCATCGTGCCGATCAACAGGTTGATCTGCATGATGCCACCCGAAATAATTCCGGGGATAGAGCGTTTCACCACAAGTTTTACATCCGGTGTCAATCGTGGCCAACCGGGAAGCAGACCCATGCCAGCGCGGCGACAGGCAATGGCCAACAATGTATATTGGGCCACACCTGAAAGGGTGACACCAATGGCAAAGATATATCCGGTTAAAGGCGTGTTGCCTGTGGCAAAAAACCAAGCCACGATGTTTGATAAAATCATGGTGATGTTGAGCAAGATGGGCGCTGCCGCAGCGGCGGTAAATTTGCCCAAGCTGTTTAACACACCGCCTTGCAATGCTGTGAGAGACATCAACAACAAATAAGGAAAACACACTTGGGTTAGGCCCGTGGCCAAGGCCAGCTTTTCGGGCGAGCCTTTAAAACCCGGCGCTATCACATAAATCAGCCACGGCATGGCCGCGATTGCCAAGCTGGTGAAAATCAACATCCATGCCAAAAGGGCCGAGAACACTTCATGGGCAAAATGATAGGCCGCAGCTTCGCCTTCGCCTTCAGCTTTGCGCGAAAACAAGGGCACAAACGCCGAGTTAAAAGCACCTTCGGCAAACAGCGTTCTGAACAGATTGGGAATGCGTTGTGCCACAAAAAATGCTTCGGCAACCCCGCCTGTGCCCAAGGTGAAGGCCACAAGCTGATCGCGCACAAAGCCTAAAACCCGGCTGATGGTGGTATAGCCCCCAACTTTGGCGGCTGAACGGATGATGGACATTTAAATCACGTCTATTTCAACTTATCGATGTGATTAAGGCATTAAAGCCAAAAGCTTAACGAAATTAACCAAGTGTTTTGGCGGGGGTTAAAACCTCAGTCAGGGCTTTTTCAATGCGGCTGGTGCGATTTTCATTGGTGATTTTCGCACCGGTCAGATCTGTCACATAAAACACGTCGACCGCCTTTTCACCGAATGTTGTGATGTGGGCTGACGCAATGTTCAAATTCAAATGGAACAGCGCTTCCGTTAATGCATGGAGCAGGCCCACCCGATCAAGCCCGTTGATTTCAACAATGGTGTTTTTGTTGGATGACATATTGTCCACGACCACACGGGGAACAACGGTAAAGGCTTTGGCCCTATCCGGCATTTGCTGCACACGGGCCAGTTCTTCGCGCAACCTGATTTTTCCTTCAAGTACGCGCTTGATTGACTCAACCACGCGGCCAGCACGGCGGAATTCGTCGACATCTTCTTTAAATTCTCGTGCCAACAAAATCGTGTCCAGCGCCATGCCATCTATTGTTGTAAAAATATGTGCGCCCAGAATATTGCCGCCCGCTGCTGCACAAGCACCGGTGATCAAGGCCAGCAAGCGCGGATGATCAGGCGTGAACACAGTAATTTCGGTGATGCCGGTAAATTGATCGGTGTTTACATCCGTTGCAATTTGACCAGGAATTGCCTTTGCCATCACTTCATGTTGACGCAGCTGGCGTTCGGTGGGCACATTGAGCCAATAAGGATCATAGTGGCGGGCCGAAATTTTGCGCCGTTCGGCCTCACCGATATTTTTGGCTTTGGTAAAAAATGCTGATTGCGCTTCAAGAACACGGTCTTTGCGCGTGGTGGTGGAATGGCCACCAGAAAGAATGGGTTCTGCTTCAAAATAAAGCGTGCGCAACAATTGGCCCTTCCAGCCGTTCCACACGCCGGGGCCAACGGCGCGAATATCAGCCACGGTTAAAATCACCAGCAGCTTTAAACGCTCTGGGCCTTGAACAATTTGGGTGAAATCCAGAATGGTTTTGAAGTCATTCAAATCGCGCATCTGCGATGTTTCGCTCATCAACAAATGATAGCGGATAAGCCACGCCACCAGATCAGTTTCATCTGCCGACAAGCCCAAACGCGGACAAAGTTCATGGGCAACGGCTTCGCCTGCAATAGAATGATCTTCGGGCCTGCCTTTGGCAATATCATGCAGCAAGGTGGCCACAAACAAGGCACGGCGTGACGACAAAGTTTTGAAAATTTCAGCAGACAAGGGA
>JANXRO010000289.1 GCA_025356765.1 Hyphomicrobiales bacterium
GCGATTGGCGTGAAAGATGTTTTGCGGGCCGTGTTAAAACGCGAGAACTAAAAATTTGTTCCGGCTTTCAAGGGGCCAACGCCCAGCAAGCCCGCAATCGTTTGGCCGATATCGGCAAAACTTTTGCGTAAACCCACACTGCCAGCTTTCTGTTTGCTGCCTAGCCACAACACCGGAATGCGTTCTCTGGTGTGGTCTGTACCTTTAAACGTTGGGTCGTTGCCGTGGTCAGCTGTAATCACCAAATGATCGTCTGGCGCCAACAGGGCAATTGCCTTGCCCAACCACAGATCAAAATATTCCAGCAATCTGGAATAGCCCGCGGCATCGCGCCTGTGGCCAAAATCGGTGTCGAAGTTCACAAAGTTCACCATCAGAAAGCCGCCGTCTTTCAGCTTGGGCATTTCGTCAAAAGTGGTTTGTGTTAACACATCCATGCCCGACACTTTGATTTCGCGGCCCGTGCCTGAATGTGCATAGATGTCACCAATCTTGCCAATGCACACCACATCACGGCCCACATCACTCAACACATCCAGCAAAGTTGGATGCGGGGGCAAAACCGAATAATCCTTGCGGTTGCCTGTGCGTTCAAATGTTTGGGCTGTCTCTCCCACAAAGGGCCGCGCGATAACACGCCCGATATTCAGCGCAAAAGAAAGTTCACGCGCCACTGCACACACATCATAAAGCCGTTGCAAACCAAAATGTTTTTCATGGGCAGCAATTTGGATAACACTGTCGGCACTTGTATAGATTATGGGTTTGCCAGATTTTATATGCTCTTCACCAAACTGTTCAATCACCTCAGTGCCTGAAGCGTGGCCCAAGCACAAAAAACCCGGCAGAGTGCAGCGTTTGATCACCTCATCCAAAAAGCTTTGTGGAAAGGCCGGAATGGTTTGTGGAAAATAACCCCAATCCTTATCCAAAGGCACTCCGGCAATTTCCCAATGGCCGGTGATTGTATCCTTGCCGCGCGACACTTCCGTGGCAGCACCATAACGCCCAATAATTTTCGCCGTTGGAAATGGATCAACACCGCCTGCCACAAGGGCCGCAGCACCAAGGCCCAGTGATGCAAGATGTGGAATATGAGGTGCGTGAATTTCGGCCACATTGCCAAAGGTGTTTGACCCTTCATCACCAAAGGCCGCTGCATCTGGCGCATGACCAAGGCCAAAGCCGTCCATTATAAAAAGATAAACACGGCTCATGGTGAAATGCGTTCGATAACGGGAGACATTTCAGCAGCAAGTTCGCCCACGCGATAAGCCGATTTTACCAAAAATGCAGCTCGGGCAAAAGCTTCTTCATCACGCGCATGAATAAAACAAAGCGGCGTGTTCATGTCAGCCACAAAATTTACACCCAGCAATTGCGACAAGCCGACAGAGTGATCAATCTTGTCATCAGCGCGCCTGCGGCCTCCGCCCAATTCAATTACGGCCAGACCCAAATCGCGTGTGGCGATTTTTGTCACAACGCCTTCATCATCAGCAAAAATGGGCTTGATAATGGCCGCCGTTTTCATGTGGGTTTCAGGGCGCTCAATAAAATCCTTGGGGCCTCCGAGGGCTGCCACCATCTTGGCAAAAATCTCCAGTGCCTTGCCAGAATGCAATGCTTTCTCCAGTTGTAAACGCGCAGCACTCAGTGTTGATGCAAGCCCGGCACTGACCAACAGCTCTGCCCCCAACGACACCGTGATGTCTTGAACACGCCTGTTGATGATCTCATTTTTCAAAAAGCCAACGGCGTGCAAAACTTCCAACGCATTGCCGGCATAAGGTGCCAAGGGTTGATCCATATCCGTAATCAGCGCCGTGGTTTTCAAGCCCGCACCGTTTGCCACGCTGACCAAAGACTTAGCCAAGGTTTGCGCATCTTCCAGTGTGTCCATGAAAGCGCCAGAACCGAATTTCACGTCCATCACCAAATGGCCCAAACCAGCGGCAAGCTTTTTCGATAAAATAGAAGCCGTGATCAGCGGCACAGATTCAACCGTAGCTGTTACATCACGAATTCCGTAGAGGCGTTTATCGGCGGGGGCCAAATCTGCTGTTTGGCCAATAATGGCGCAGCCAACATCGCGGGTGACTTTGCGAAAAAGTTCAAGGCCCGGCGCAGTATTATATCCTGCAATGGAATCAAGTTTATCCAAGGTGCCGCCCGTGTGGCCCAAACCGCGCCCAGAAATCATCGGCACAAAGCAGTCACACGCCGCTAACATGGGGGCCAACATCAGCGAGATATTATCACCAATGCCGCCTGTTGAATGTTTATCGACCACGGGGCCGGGCAAATCCCATTTCAACACGGTGCCGGAATCGCGCATGGCTAAGGTCAAGCCCACGGCCTCGTCAGCGCTCATGCCCTTGAAAAAAACCGCCATGGCGAAAGCTGCCACTTGGCCTTCCGTTACAGAGCCGCTGGTCAACCCGCTGATGAACTCGTTCACCTGCGTACTGGTCAATTCATTGCCATCGCGCTTGGCGCGGATGACCTCTTGGGGCAGCACTATTTCATGTCCTTGAAAAAGCGAATGAGAAGGCGCTGCATGTTAACAGCGGCCTTGGCCCCTTCGCGTTTGGTTTCTTCGTGGCTGGGTGAAGCACCTTTGATGCCAGCCGCCAAATTGGTGATGGTGGACACCGCCACAACTTTCATGCCCAAACGCCTTGCCAAAATTGTTTCAGGTGCTGTGGACATGCCAACCGCAGTGCCACCAATAATCTGCATCATGCGAATTTCAGCAGGTGTCTCAAAGGATGGGCCAGAATACCAGCAATAAACGCCTTGCTTTAAAGCGATCTTTTCTTTTTTGGCAGCGGCCAACATGGCTTTGCGCAAATCAGAATCATAAGCATTTGTCATCGAAACAAAATTTTCATCCCCATGCTGGCCAATCAAAGGGTTCATGCCCGCGCAATTGATATGGTCTGTCAGCGCCATCAAAGAGCCAGGCTTCATCGACGCTTTCAATGAACCCGCAGCATTGGTGAGAAGCAAAGTTTCAATGCCTGCTTCTTTTAATTGTTCCAAAGCGGGTCGCATTACCGCGGCATTGCCGCTTTCATAAGCATGAGCACGACCAGCCAGAACCGCAACCTCTTTGCCGCCAAGCTTGCCCAGATAAAGCTTGCCCGCATGGCCGGAAATTTTTGGAACTGGAAAACCGGAAAGTTCAGAATAAGGAATTGCAATTGCATCTTGCACAGCATCCGCAATCATGCCGAGCGCTGAACCGAGAATGATTGCAACCTTTGGCTGGCGGCCTTCAAGTTTTGATTTCAAATTATTCATTGCAAATTCTCCGGCCCAAAGCTGGCGGGCAACAGTTGTTCCAATGTGAAGGTTTGGATCAAATCTCCAGCCTCGGTGCAGCAATGAATTTTCACATCACCCTTGGCAAATTCCCGAATTTTTTGGCGACAGCCGCCACAGGGTGTGCACAACGCATCGCCGTTGCCCAAAACCGCAACCTCTTTAATTTGGGTTCCGCCCGCCATAACCAAATGTGAAATGGCCGAACATTCCGCGCACCATCCTTGCGGATAGGCGGCGTTTTCCATATTGGCACCACCATGAATGCGGCCTTGTTCATCGCGCATTGCAGCGCCCACGTAGAACTTTGAATAGGGTGCATGAGATTTTTTGCGGGCCACCATCGCTGCCTTGATAAGATCTTGCATCATCTGTCCTTTGTATAGGGAATGCCTGCCGCGCGCGGCGGAATAGATTTGCCGATAAAGCCCGCGAGCAAAATCACTGTCATAATGTAAGGCAGCGCATTGAAAAACTGTACTGGAATTTCGAACCCAAACACATGTGCGCCTTGCAGAAAATTTGCGATGGCCTGCAAAAAGCCAAACAGCAAACATGCGTAAAGCGCTGGCCACGCCCGCCAGTTTGCAAAGATCAAAGCTGTAAGCGCCATGAAGCCGCGGCCAGCCGACATATCGCGCACGAAACTGGCGGAAAGCGATGTTGATAAATAAGCACCCGCAACACCACAGAGCAGGCCAGCGATCATCACCGCTTGATAACGCAGCTTGGCAACCGAGATGCCCGCAGTATCTACTGCATGCGGGTTTTCACCCACTGCCCGAAGCCTAAGGCCAAAGCGTGTCTTGGCTAAGGCCCAAGCGGTAAGCGGCACCAAGGCAAATGCAAAAAAGGTCAAGACCGAATGGTCTAAAATAATTTTAGAAAGTGGGCCAATGATGGGTGTGGTGAACAACGCATCTCGGCCCGGAAAGTTAATTGGTAAAAAGCGCGTAGCGTCATCTAAGGCCGGTGTTCTGCCGCCCTGTTTGAACCAACTGTTGCCGATCACTGATGTAAGCCCCAACGCTAACATGTTGATGGCAACGCCTGAAACAACTTGGTTGCCGCGTTGGGTGATGGAAGCGTAACCGTGAATCAAAGCCATGCAGATTGAGATGATGATGGCAAAGAGCAATCCCGCCCAAGGTGTGTGGAAATAATATGAGCCACAAGCCGCAGCAAAAGCACCTGTGAGAATTTTGCCCTCTAAACCAATATCGACAATACCGGAACGCTCACTCCACAAGCCTGCCAAGCACGCCAAAATAAGCGGCACTGACATGCGTATGGTTGAAGATAAAATTTCAGGCAGAAGAGAAAAATCCATCTAATCCTCCGCCTTGAAAAACAGCGCCGCAAGATAAGGCCGGAAGGCATCTTCAAGTGCGCCCATAAATAGTATGACCAAGCCTTGGATCACCACAATCATATCTCGTGAAATGGTTTGAATGGCAAATGAAAGCTCAGTTCCGCCTTGATAGAGCATGCCAAACAACAAAGCAGAAAGCACAATGCCCAATGGGTGAGAGCGCCCCATCAAAGCCACAGCGATGCCCACAAAACCAGCGCCGCCAACAAAATCCAACAGCAACCGATGTTGAACGCCAATGACCTCATTAAAGGCCACCAAGCCCGCAAGCCCGCCAGATATTGCCATGGCGATCATAATGATGCGTTGGGGTTTGATGCCCGCATAAATCGCTGCTTCGGAATTGGCCCCCACCGCGCGTAATTCAAAGCCCAACTTGGTGCGCCACAACAAATACCAGATGAGGAAGGCGACCAAAAAGGCGACGAATACCACCGGGTTCAACGGCGATGATGGCAATTTCATTCCGATTACCCGGCCAATTTCGCGGAAGTTTAAAATATAAGCATCATCAATGGCTCGGCTTTCCACGGCCATTTTGCCAGTGGGACGAAACACGTTGTTGATCAAATACACCATCACGCTGGATGCGATGAAGTTGAACATGATGGTGGTAATCACAATATGGCTGCCACGCTTGGCTTGAAGATAACCGGGAATCCAGCCATAAAGCGCACCAATGGCAATACTACCAATCATGGCGGCGAGAATTGTAACCGGCTGCGAAATGCTGGTGGGCAAAACCGCTGCTAAAGCGCCGCCCAGCAAAAGCCCAGGCGTTGCAGCGCCAAGCCCTGCTGTATAGGCCTGACCTTCGCCCCCGATGTTGAACAAGCCCGCATGAAAC
>JANXRO010000376.1 GCA_025356765.1 Hyphomicrobiales bacterium
ACACAGTGAATGTGCTTGAAGGCTTTGAGAATGGCTAATGTGAAACTGGCCATCACCCAAATGGCCTCACAAAACGACTGGTCAAAAAATTGCGACAAGGCCGAACTGCTGGTGCGCCAAGCAGCAAAAGCAGGCGCACAGCTTGTGTTGCTGCAAGAGCTGTTTGATGGCGACTATTTCTGCATTGAACAACATGCAAAGTTTCTGGCCAATGCCAAGGAATTGAAGTCTCACCCCACCGTCAAACGCTTTGCGGCCTTGGCCAAAGAACTGGGCGTTGTGTTGCCAATCAGTGTTTTTGAACGTGCTGGCCTTGCCCACTATAATACAACTGTGATCGTGGATGCCGATGGCTCCCAGCTTGGATATTATCGCAAATCCCATATCCCAGACGGCAGGGGCTATCAGGAAAAGTTTTATTTCTCACCCGGTGATACAGGCTTTAAAGTTTGGCAAACAGCGGTGGGCACCGTGGGTTTGGGCATTTGCTGGGATCAATGGTTTCCTGAATGTGCAAGGGCCATGGCCTTGATGGGGGCAGAGTTTCTGCTTTATCCAACGGCCATTGGCTCAGAGCCGCCGAACCCCAATTATGATTCCAGCAGCCATTGGCAAAATGCCATGCGCGGCCATGCAGCAGCAAACATTATGCCGGTGCTGGCTTCCAACCGCGTGGGCAAAGAAACCGCACCTGATGGCAGAAGCGACATTTTCTATGGCCGCTCTTTCATTGCTGATTATCAAGGCGAAAAAATTGCAGAAATGAATCGCACGGAGGAAGGTTTTAAAATTCACGAGTTTGATTTGGATGCCATTGGCAATTTGCGCCGCAGCTGGGGCATTTTCAGAGACAGACGCCCGGAACTTTATGACGCATTGCTAACCCTTGATGGTAAAACCAAGGTTATGATCCATGGCTAACCATAAACCAGCGATTGACGCACAAGGCGTCAGCAAAATCTTTAAAGCAGCTGGCCAAAAGGATGTGGCCGCCTTGGATGATGTGTCCGTCGCCATCAAGGAAAACGAGTTCTTCACTCTGCTCGGGCCTTCCGGCTGTGGTAAAACCACGTTGCTGCGGTTGATCGCAGGTTTTGATTTTCCAACCTCTGGTCAGATTTTGCTCTATGGCCAAGACATTGCGGTACTTCCGCCGTTCAAACGCCCGGTCAACACCGTGTTTCAAAACTACGCGCTGTTTCCGCATATGACTGTCGCCCAAAACATTGGCTTTGGCTTGGAAATGTTGGGCAAACCCAGAGCTGAAATTGCAACACGTGTTTCCGAAATGTTGAAACTTGTGCGCATGGAAGATTTGGCCAACCGTCGCACCAGCCAAATTTCCGGCGGCCAGCAACAGCGCGTGGCCTTGGCTCGGGCGTTGGCCCCCAAGCCCAAGGTTTTGTTGTTGGATGAGCCTTTGTCAGCACTTGATTATAAACTGCGCAAAGATATGCAGATTGAGCTGAAGCGCTTGCAACATGAAACGGGAATCACGTTTATTTTTGTAACCCATGATCAGGAAGAAGCCTTGACCATGTCAGATCGCATCGCCGTGATGAGCAAGGGCAAAATATTGCAAGTGGGCAGCCCCCATGAAATTTATGAAAACCCCGCCACACGCTTTGTTGCCAATTTCATTGGCGAAACCAATTTTCTCAACGGCATGGTTTCAGGCAAAAAAGTAAAACTCGATGCTGGCCCAACCATCGCAGCAGCAGCCCCCGAAGGGCTTGTGCCTCGTGGCAATGTCACTGTGGTGCTGCGGCCTGAACATGCCAGCATCGTTGGTTTAAAGCAGGCCGCCCTCATAGGCATCGTTGAGAATGTGGTTTATTTTGGAACGGATACGCACATCCATCTGCTGTTGAGTAATGGCCAGCCCTTTATGCTGCGCCGACAAAATGCCGGCGTTAAAAAACTGAATATCCAAAAGGGTGATGAAGTGGGGCTTGCCATTGCTGATGGCACCGCACGCATCTTGAAGGATTAGGGCCTCGTGCAAAAATCGCTGTCACAAGCCGAAGAAACTGAACGTAT
>JANXRO010000005.1 GCA_025356765.1 Hyphomicrobiales bacterium
CGTGGGACTTACGCGGGATGGAAGATAATTTTGTGCGTCTATCGCAAAAATGTATTTTCGTCGCGGGTGATCGCGATAAAGCCGTGCCCCCTGAGACAGCAGACCGCGCTGCTGACCGTTGCCGAAACGCGCAAATTGTGCACATAACTGGTTTTGGGCATTTGCTGCATGAAGAAAACCCAGCTTTGGCCGCACAGATTATAAAGGGCGAATATCCATGACTTCAACTACACTTGTTTTGCCAGGCGATCATCCCCAACGGCGCGCCCTGAATGACGAAGTGCATGCCCGCCCGCCAGACAGTTTGGAAGCCCCAGTGCGCTTGTCTTATCTGGTGTTGATGGGTTCAGGCAGTAGGGCGGAAGACTTGGCGGCACTGACCCGCCTGCTTGAAGGAACAGGTGCACCAAAACCAAGTGTTGACGCCAATCATTTCAGCGCCAATCTGGGTTCACTACGCATCAAGTGGGAACGTCACACCGAGTTTTGTCGCTATACATTTTATGTTCAAGGCGTTGAAAAAAAGCCGTTCTCTGAACCTGCCATTTCGCTTGTACCACAAGACTGGTTGCGCAATTTAAAAGGCCAAACAATTGCGGCCATTCACGCCAATGTGGTGCGCGGCGTAAGAGCGCCAGACCCAGTGAAAACGTCACAAGAATATTTTAATGGAAACACGATTATCGGTTCTTTGATTTCGGGCGGCACGGGCCGCGCCTATACAGATTTTCGGATTCATGCTGATGGTTTTGGTCGGCTGTTGTTATGTGATCGCCAAATGACAGCGCGCCAAGCAGGCCGCTTGGTCCAACGTCTTTTTGAAATTGACACCTATCGCATGATGGCCTTGCTGGCCTTGCCAGTGGCGCGAAAGCTGGCCCCTGTTCTGACAGAAGCAGAACTGGAATTATCTGAAATTATGAGCGCCATGCAAACCGCAGGCGAAACGCAAGAGCCGATTTTGCTGGATCGGTTGACGAAGCTTGAAGCCTCAGTTGAGCGCCATTACACTGATAGCCATTATCGCTTTTCAGCAGCCAACGCTTACTATGATCTGGTGCAGCAGCGCATCGAAGAATTGCGAGAAGACCGCATTGAAGGTTTTCAAACATTCCGCGAATTTAACGATCGGCGGTTTCTGCCGGCCATTGCAACATGTCGTGCAGTTTCAGCGCGCTTGAGCGCCATTTCCAAACGCATTGCCCATGCCACGGTGCATTTGTCCACGCGCGTCAGCGTCTCGCGTGAAAAGCAAAATCAGGCGCTTTTAAAGTCGATGGATAATCGCGCCAATTTGCAATTGCGTTTGCAGCAAACGGTGGAAGGATTGTCTGTTGCGGCCATCACCTATTATATCGTCGGTTTGGTCTATTATGCCGCCAAAGGGTTCATCCCCAAGGGCACGGAATATACGCCCGAATTTGTGGCCGCCTGTGCCATTCCCGTTGTGCTGTGCGCCGTGGGCTATGGTTTGCATCGCTTCCATAAATCCCTGCACGAATAACGTGCCACCCTCTTGCGCCCGTTTATTTGCGCGGTCTAATGTCAGGCTATGTTGACAGCAAATCCAATGCCCCATGCGGTGATTGTTGGCGCAGGTCTTGGTGGCCTGGCCGCAGCCATGCGCCTTGGTGCAAGGGGCTATCGCGTCACGGTGCTTGATCGATTAGCAGTGCCGGGCGGGCGTGCAACCGTATTCAAGCAAGATGGTTTTACCTTTGATGCTGGCCCCACAATCATAACAGCGCCTTTTGTGTTGGAAGAGCTTTGGAAATTTACGGGCCGCAATTTTTATGATGATGTGAAGCTCAAAGCCTTAGAGCCATTTTACACCATCCGCTTTGATGATGGTGACACATTTACAAATCAATCAGATGTGGTTGCCATGCGCCAGGAAGTGGCGCGCATTTCGCCAGATGATGTTGCAGGCTATGAAAACTTCATGCGCGAAAGTGAAGCCATCTATAAAATTGGCTTTGAAAAACTGGGCCACGTTCCGTTTCTATCCCTAGGCAGCATGGCCGCCATTGTGCCAGAACTTTTAAAGCTGAAAGCATGGCAATCGGTTCACGCGCATGTGGCCTCTCACGTCAAACACCCAAAGCTGCGCATGGCGCTGAGCTTTCATCCGCTGTTTGTGGGTGGCAATCCATTTCGCGCCACCAGTGTTTATAGCATGATCGCTTATCTTGAACGCCAATTCGGTGTTCATTGTGCCATGGGCGGAACGGGCGCCATTGTTCAAGCGATGGTAAAAGTGATTGAGGCCCAAGGCGGCGAAGTTTTGTGCAACTCTGATGTTGCAGAAATAACCACAAGCCAAGGTCGTGCAACGGGTGTGAGGCTTAAAAATGGCGAACGCGTTGCCGCTGATATTGTTGTGTCAAACGCCTGTGCCGCCCACACTTATAATAATCTGATTGCAGGTGGCGCACAAAAACGTTGGACAAAACGCAAGCTGGCCAAAGCGCGCCATTCCATGTCTCTTTTCGTCTGGTATTTTGGCACGAATAAAAAATTTGAAAACGTTCCCCATCATACAATTGTAATGGGCCCACGTTATCGCGAATTGATTGACGACATTTTTGAAAACAAAATCTTGGCCAATGACATGAGCCTTTATCTCCACCGGCCCACAGCAACAGATCCATCGTTAGCGCCAACAGGCTGTGATAGTTTTTATGTTTTATCCCCTGTGCCCAACCAAGATTCCAAACTGGATTGGAAAGCGCTTGAAGAAAAATATCGTGTTGCCATTGCCAAGCGCTTGCACGAAACCATGATGCCGGGTTTTGAAAATCACATCGTCACCCAACGCGTGATGACGCCCTTAAACTTTGAACATGATTTGCTGTCTTATAAAGGCGCAGCCTTTGGGCTTGAACCTGTGCTCACACAAAGTGCTTGGTTTCGCCCCCACAACAAAAGCGAAGAGATTGAGAACCTGTTTCTCGTTGGCGCTGGCACACATCCGGGTGCTGGCGTTCCGGGTGTGCTTTCAACCGCACGCGTTTTGGATTTGGTCGTGCCAGACGCCGAGGCATTTGCTCATGCTCGTTCCTGAATTTGCAACGCCTGCAGATTTAGCGCTTTGCCGCCAGATGATCAGGCAAGGGTCTAAAAGCTTTCACATGGCTTCATTGCTGTTGCCAAATATTTATCGTCAACATGCCCGTGCGCTTTATGGCTTTTGCCGCATGGCCGATGATTTGGTGGACCACGCAACCAGCCCGGCTGAAGCCGTTGAACAATTGGCGCAACGGCTGAACGCCATTTATGCAGGCACGCCGTCTGATAACCCGACAGACCGCGCCTTTGCTGATGTTGTTCTTCGATTTGCCATTCCGCGCGCTGTGCCTGATGCGTTGATTGAAGGCTTTGTGTGGGATGCGCAAGGCCACCATTATCAAACTCAAAGGGATATCACCGCCTATGGCGTGCGTGTGGCGGGCACCGTGGGCGTGATGATGGCGCTGATCATGGGCGAGAGACGGCCAGAGGCTTTGGCCCGCGCGATTGATTTGGGCGTCGCCATGCAATTCAGCAACATTGCGCGTGATGTGGAAGAAGATCAAAAACTGGGCCGCCACTATTTGCCAAGCGATTGGCTGGGCGAAGGTGCCCCAAATGCAGCAACGCGCTTGGTGCAGGAAGCTGAAACAATTTATGCCCGTGCTGCTTCGGGCATTGCGCAATTGCCGCGTTCGTGTCGCGCTTCCATCAATGCTGCACGGTTGCTCTATCGTGAAATTGGGTTGGTCGCACAGCGTCAAAACCACAAAGGTCGCGCCGTGGTTTCAACGGCACGTAAATTAAGCCTTGTTGGATATGCTATTTTGCAAACACCGTGGCTAAGGTCCAAACTTGCAACACCATGTTTGGCCGAAGGGCAGTTTTTATTGGATGCCGTGGCCGAGGCACCCGCCCCACAAAATGTGGCCAAGGGATTTGATGAGCAAGTGGGCTGGGTTATGAAAATGTTTATTGCAGTGGAGAGCAGAAAATCATGAGCGGCTCATATTTGTTTTTGGCAGAAGCGATGATCACATTTGTTGCTGTTGTGGGTTGGGGCGTTTGGGAATTGTACAAACTCAAAAAACTTAAAGACAAACGCGATTAGCCAACCCGCGGCATGCGAAACGGCAACATCATTTGCACGAGTGGATTTTTAAATCGGTCCAATGAAAGGCTTTCATGGTAAGCTTCACAAGGCTTGCCATCTAAATTTATTTCAACATGGTTGCGTGTGTAAAATGGTGCATCTTCCAATGTTTTGAGCATGCGTGGCGATGCTTCTGAATTCACGCGCCGCCCCATGCCCCACAAGCCTTTTGGCAGCGGGTGAAGCTGTGGCACTTCACGCATAATGATTTCACCATTTTTATAAATTCGGCCAAAACTTTTACGCGATCCATCTTGCCTTTCAACGTCATATAAGACTTGCGTGCCACGTTCCGTTTCAGCGCGAAGCCAAGTCCATTTGCGAAAGCCTTTTTCCAATGGCTCTTCGCCCCAATTCATGTCGTGATAAGCATTGCCGCGCCATGACAATTTTGGGTTTTCAAAATCAACTTCAATGCGCGCCAATGGTGATACTGCCTGCCAAAAATGTTTGCCATCGTCGTCTAACATGATAGGCGCATCATAGATGTGAACAGGCCGAATTTTCACCGTGCCTTGCAGTAAGAAGGGCAGGGGCATGCAACGTTCGTTGATGTCGATGTGCAGCGCGTCACCATGCCAGCGCATTGCCGAAGGGCCAACCTCAAAATTATTTTCGTCGAGCGTGATATGGCGTTTGTCACGTTCGGTCATGGCCCAACGGCGCTTGCTGCCATAAAGTGCAACGTTAATAGCGCAATGATTTTCTGGCGCTGCGGCAGAGTGTAAGCGAGCACGGCGATAATAGGGCGAAAAAACACTTCCAACAAAACCAATGATTGTCAGGCCGTTTTGCCCATCGTCGCTCAACGCATCAATATACCACCAGCGATAACCGTTCTCTGCTACGGGCGCATCAAAGCGCGGTCTTGCAACAAGGCTTCCGCCGCCCGCATGCCCGCCA
>JANXRO010000008.1 GCA_025356765.1 Hyphomicrobiales bacterium
TTCATGGGCATCCATTTTATGAACCCGGCCCCGGTGATGGAATTGGTGGAATTGATCCGCGGCATTGCAACGAATGAAGCAGTGTTTAAAACCGTCAACGCCTTTATCACAACGCTTGGCAAAACCACCGCCGTGTCTGAAGATTTTCCGGCCTTCATCGTTAATCGCATTTTACTGCCCATGATCAACGAGGCGGTTTATGTGTTGTATGAAGGTGTGGGCGGCGTTGACGCCATTGATAAGGCCATGAAGCTTGGCGCCCATCACCCCATGGGGCCTTTGGAACTGGCGGATTTTATCGGCTTGGATACATGCCTTTCCATTATGCAGGTTTTGCACGAGGGGTTGAGCGATTCCAAATATCGGCCATGCCCGCTGTTGGTGAAATATGTTGAAGCAGGCTGGCTTGGCCGCAAAGTGAAACGCGGGTTCTATGATTATTCTGGTGATACACCAGTGCCCACGCGATAGGTTTCCATGAACGCGCGCAAGGCCATAGTCTTGATCACGGCGGTGGTCACGTGGGCGGCATTGCTTCTGCAGCTTTATTTAATTATCGGAAAGATGACGTCTGAAGGGGCCACCACGCTGGCGGCCATTTGGCGGTTCTTTGGTTTTTTCACAATTTTGTCAAACATTGCTGTGGCTGTGGTGGCAAGTTTAATGGTGGTGAAAACCGTCTCGGCCCGCACGCGCTTGTGTGCGGTTTCAGCCATCACATTTGTGGGCATTGTTTATTCAGTGGCCTTGCGCGCCACATGGCAGCCCGAAGGATGGCAAGCGGTGGCTGATCATTTGCTGCATGATGCAACACCCATTTTGTTTGTGGTGGCGTGGTTAAGTTCCGATCATGGCACGTTGCGCTGGCGAGACGCTGGCTGGGCCATTGTGGCACCCGTGGCCTATTGCATCTATGCGTTGGCCAGAGGCGCAAATGACAGCTGGTATGCCTATTGGTTCCTCGATCCCACAAAGCTTAATGCCCCGCGAATGATCGGCAGCATCGCCGCGTTGTCTGTGTCATTTATCATTTTGGCACTGGCGTTTATTGCGATTGATCGAAGACTGGCGCGCTAGTCTTTCCTTCTCCCCTTGAGGGAGAAGGTGCCCCACTTGGGGCGGATGAGGGGTCGGAAGGTAAAGTTCCAGCGACCCCTCATCCGTCGCTTCGCGCCACCTTCTCCCTCAAGGGGAGAAGGAAAGGGGCTCAACAAAAAAGCCCGCGATTATCTCGCGGGCTTTACTTATTCATCCGTACGGAACTATTACAACGCCGCCTGAATGCCCTTCAGATAATCCAGTGCTTCATTGGCTTTGCGTTTGCCTTCATCATCGGTTGCCGCTGCCACTTCGGCTTCGGCGGATGCGATTTGTTCGGCCATTGCTGCTGCATTTAAATCAGCGGATGCAATTGCGGTTTCTGCTAAAACTGTAAGCCCTTGCGGGTTCACTTCGGCAAAGCCGCCGCGCACGAAAATTTTCTCTGGTGTGCCGCCATCTTTGGCCACGGTTACAAAACCGGGGCGCAAGGTGGAAAGCAGCGGTGCATGTCCTGCGAATATGCCCATCTCGCCTTCACTGCCGGGCAGGGTGACGGATGTTACGTCACCGCTGAACAGCAGTTTTGCAGGGCTTACCAATTCAAAGTGAAGACCAGCCATTTTGCTTATGCCGCTTCCGCTGCCATTTTCTTGGCTTTTTCCACGGCTTCTTCAATGGTGCCAACCATGTAGAACGCGGCTTCTGGCAAATGATCATAGGCGCCATCACACAGGCCTTTGAAGCCCTTGATGGTATCAGCCAAGGGAACCAATTTGCCGGGTGAACCGGTGAACACCTCAGCCACGAAGAAAGGTTGGCTCATAAAGCGCTCAATCTTGCGGGCTCTCGCCACCGCAATCTTGTCGTCTTCTGAAAGTTCGTCCATGCCCAAAATGGCGATGATGTCTTGCAAGGCCTTATAGCGTTGCAGAACTTGCTGCACGCGGCGCGCTGTTTGATAATGTTCATCACCAATGATGCGGGCGTCCATCATGCGCGAGGTTGAATCCAGTGGATCAACCGCAGGATAAATGCCTTTTTCAGCAATCGAACGCGAAAGCGTTGTGGTTGCGTCCAAATGCGCGAAGGATGTGGCAGGGGCTGGATCGGTCAAATCGTCGGCTGGCACATAGATGGCCTGAACCGAGGTGATTGAACCTTTTTGCGTTGTGGTAATACGCTCTTGCATGGTGCCCATGTCGGTGGCCAGCGTTGGCTGATAACCCACGGCTGATGGAATGCGGCCCAAGAGGGCAGACACTTCGGAACCCGCTTGCGTGAAGCGGAAAATGTTATCCACGAAGAACAACACGTCTTGGCCTTCATCGCGGAAATGTTCAGCAACCGTAAGGCCCGACAAAGCAACACGCGCGCGCGCACCCGGAGGTTCATTCATCTGGCCATACACCAGCGCAGCTTTGGAGCCTTCGCCGCCGCCTTTTTTGTTCACGCCAGATTCAATCATTTCATGATACAAATCGTTGCCTTCGCGGGTGCGTTCACCCACGCCAGCAAACACTGAGTAACCACCGTGCGCCTTGGCCACGTTGTTGATCAGTTCCATGATCAAAACGGTTTTACCAACACCAGCGCCGCCGAACAGGCCAATCTTGCCGCCCTTGGCATAAGGGGCCAGCAAATCCACAACCTTAATGCCGGTGACAAGAATTTCAGCTTCGGTTGATTGTTCAACAAACAACGGCGCATCTTGATGGATGGCGCGGGTTAGTTTGGTTTTCATCGGGCCTGCTTCATCCACAGGTTCACCTATCACATTCATAATGCGGCCCAGCGTTTCAGGGCCAACGGGCATCATGATGGGTGAGCCAGTGTCGTACACGGCTTGGCCGCGAACCAAACCTTCGGATGAGTCCATGGCGATGGTGCGCACAGTTTTTTCACCCAGATGCTGGGCCACTTCAAGAACGAGGCGACCGCCATTGTTGGTGGTTTCAAGCGCGTTCAAAATTTGCGGCAATTCGCCTTCAAATTGAACGTCGATCACAGCACCTGTGACTGCCGTAATGCGGCCCACAAGGCCTGAATGTTTTGCTGCGACAGCTTTTTTAGCCATGATAAGGGTCCTTCTCTTGTCTTACAGCGCTTCTGCGCCGGAAATAATTTCGATAAGCTCTTTGGTGATCTGGGCTTGGCGTTGACGATTGTATTTAATCGACAGTTTGTTGATCATGTCGCCAGCGTTGCGCGTGGCGTTGTCCATCGCACTCATGCGGGCACCCTGTTCAGAGGCAGCATTTTCGAGAAGTGCGCGAAACACTTGAATGGAAATATTGCGCGGCAATAAATCTGCCAAAATTTCGGTTTCATCAGGCTCTGCTTCATAAACAGCGCCTGCCAAATCTGGGGCCTTGCCACCAGAAACCGCAGCTGGGATCAATTGCAGCGCTGTTGGCTTTTGTGAAATGACGGATTTGAATTCAGCAAAGAATAAGGTGCATACATCAAATTCGCCATCGGCAAACATGCTGATGATCTTTGCGCCAACGCCAGTGGCATTGTCATAACGCACAGCTTTTTGGCCGCGAAAATCAACCGCATCAACAATATATTTGCCGTAAACGCGCTTGAGTGAATCATTGCCCTTTTTGCCAACCGTCATCATTTTCACGGTTTTGCCCATGGCAACCAAACGATCAGCATGTTCACGCGCAAGACGCGTAATGGATGAATTGAAACCACCGCAAAGCCCGCGTTCTGCGGTGCAGATGACCAGAAGATGGGTTTGATCTTTGCCCGTGCCAGCAAGCATTTGGGGTGCACCTGCTTGGCCTGCAACTGCGCTTGATAAATTGGCCAGAACAACGGCCATGCGTTCAGAATAAGGACGTGCGGCAACAGCTGCTTCTTGCGCACGGCGCAATTTGGCAGCGGCCACCATTTGCATGGCCTTGGTAATCTTGCGTGTCGCTTTTACAGAAGCGATACGGTTGCGAAGATCTTTAAGACTGGCCATTACACTCTCTTATGCAAAAGCTTTGGCGAAGGCATCAACCGCGGCTTTAAGCTTTGGCATCATCGTATCCGATATGGCTTTTTCAGTGCGGATCGCATCCAAGATATCCATGTGCTTGTCTTTGAATTTGGCCAAGAGACCATCTTCAAAATCACGAACACGGTTCACGGGGATCGCATCGAGATAGCCATTCACGCCAGCGTAGATCGACACAACCTGTTCTTCAGTTTTGAGCGGAGAAAACTGGGGTTGCTTCAACAATTCAGTCAAACGCGCACCGCGGTTCAAAAGTTTTTGTGTGGACGCATCAAGATCGGAACCGAACTGAGCAAAGGCAGCCATTTCACGATATTGGGCCAATTCGCCTTTAATCTTGCCGGCAACTTGCTTCATGGCTTTTACCTGAGCAGCAGAGCCAACGCGCGACACGCTAAGGCCCACG
>JANXRO010000144.1 GCA_025356765.1 Hyphomicrobiales bacterium
TCGATCAAGGCGGAAAGCAAATTATGCGCCGCCGTGATGGCGTGAAAATCGCCGGTGAAATGCAGGTTGATATCTTCCATCGGCACAATTTGCGCATAGCCACCGCCCGCAGCACCGCCCTTCATGCCAAAGCATGGCCCTAAGGATGGTTCACGCAAAGCCACAATTGCCTTTTTGCCAATTTTATTCAGGCCATCGCCCAAACCAACCGTGGTTGTGGTTTTGCCCTCGCCAGCAGGCGTTGGGTTAATGGCAGTGACCAAAATCAACTTGCCGTTTTTACGGTCTTTCAATGTGTCGATATAAGAAAGCGCCACTTTGGCCTTGGTGTGGCCATAGGGAATAAGATCAGCCTCGGGGATTCCTAAGCCTTTGCCGATTTCCATGATCGGCTTCATTTTGGCAAGGCGAGCAATTTCAATATCAGATTTAACAGTCATGGCGTTTCCCTTTGGCTTTCTGCAGTGGTGAATTCTGTTCTAATCACAGAAATTCAGATGCGCCACAGCAAGAACGACCACCACCACGCCATTTTACGTCAAAAGCTTTCACCAGCCGACTGTAAAAATTTTTACCGACAAGATCGGAAAGTAAAAACGATACCGAACGTCTTTTCATTCGAGTAGGGACGGTCTAAGGATATCTACAATAAAACACTTACCGATCGGTTGTTTCGCCCGAAAGAGCTAGGCCAACGTAAAGCTGGCCAAAGAAATGTCGCGCCATTAACCTTTCTCTATTGCAAATGTATGTGTTTATTTAGGCAAGTCGCCTAGACATTGGTAAGTAACTTTAACAGTCCACTGCATGCATGCACCGTAACCGTTAAAAGCTTGGCAGGCCCGTTGTTCGCCTCCAAATGGTTGGGCACTTTTATAACCCCATGCCGCACAACGTTGTGCGGCATTTTCTTGAGCTGCAGCCAAATTCACCTTTGGATCTTCAAATGCCCCAACTTCATAACTCATGTCGATAGTCCCGTCTGCTTTACTGCCTCCGGTAGGAACCAGTTCCTTATTTACAGAACACCCCATTAAAGCAGACACAAAAACAAACAGAATAACATTACAAAGTTTCGGCAACATTTCCCCACCCCCTAGTTCCAAAAGCCTCAATTTATTACACAAGATTTAATTTGCACCAAGGCTAAAAATATAGAAAGTGCAAAATCTGTTATGTTGGCGCATGCCAAACACAATCTTGGAGGGCATAGAAATATCCACTCTACGTTTCACATGCCTATGCTAGAGTCCAGGGCTTTTGCAAATTCGGTGTAGCCAAGCGGGTTCAAGATTTACGAAACTGCTTTATGCAAAATCGATCCGATCAAAGTCTGATAAGGCATACCTTCGCGCATGGCTTTGGCCTTCAATCGCTCCAAATCCGACTCTGGAAGACGCAGCGATATTTTCACCCTACCCTCATTCATCGCAGCGCGAGCAATTGCTTGGTATTCTGCCCGCATTTGCGGCGTAAGAATGCTCGCAGGCACATAGTCATCCGCTTCAATTGCCTCAGAGATCGCTTTTTCTTCTTCATCAAGAAATGCACCAATCTGTGGCGTAATTTTGCCAGTTTTTGCCTTAGGCATCATCAATATCCTTCAAATAAAGTGCCGTATATTTGCGGCTGGGAAAAATTGTTTTTAGAAAAACTTCTGTTTCAGTTTCAATAAAAGGCACACAGTAAGCATAATTTTTGATATTCAAAACAAACATCTTCTGGTTTTTGTGATTGCTGCTTGGATTTGGGGCTACATCAAGCAATTTTCCAGTTTCTAATGCCACCACGCAATCTTCGAACGTCACATTCCCACGTTCAGTGTTATTCAGCAATGCCGTGGCTTTTTCAGAATTCCAGACAAGCTTTTTCATCTCTTTATTGTATGGACATTGTAGGGCATGTCAAGTTGGTCGAGATGGCCACAAACGGATAGCTGACGGCTAATCTTAACCCGCAGACACAGCCTGCATGATGCGATGCGCTTCGCGGAACGAAATCAGCTTAGCGCTGGCTTCATCCCACAGGGATAGGTTCACGCATTTGAAGCTTTGCCAAAGTGTAATTCGGCCAACGCCCTTCAATTCTGGAAAATCTTTCAATACTTGCGGCAGGCGATAAAACGGAATGCGGCTGGAAAGATGATGCAAATGATGAATGCCAATATTGCCAGTGATCCACATCAAAGGCTTGGGCAGATCATAAAAGCTTGAACCGCGAAGGGCCGCTTCCTCATGCGTCCAATCAGGGGGTTTTGACCAATGCGTATCGTCAAATTGGTGTTGTACATAAAACAGCCACACGCCAGCGGCGGCGGCAAAAATAACCACAGGCAAATGCACCACCAGAAACGCTGGAATGCCGATGAAATATATCAACCCCAAAGCCATCACCAAAATGCCAGCATTGGTGCCAAACACGCTGATCCATGAGGCGCGGCCATTTTTGAATGTGTCGAGGGGAAAGCGCTGCGCGATTAAAAACACATAAATCGGCCCCACACCAAACAACACTAGCGGGTTGCGATAAAGCCGATATTTAAAACGCCCCAAAAGGCTTAGCGCTTTATATTCTTCCAATGTCAGGGTTTCGATGTCACCAATGCCGCGGCGTTCCAGGTTGCCAGACCCTAAATGATGAATGGCATGGGCATGACGCCAATAATCATAAGGGGTGAGCGTTAACACGCCAAGTGCTCTGCCCACCCAATCATTGACATGTTTTGATGAAAACATCGAAAGGTGGCCGCAATCATGTTGCAACGTGAACAGGCGCAACATGAAGGCCGCCGTTGGCACAGAAACCGCAAGCGAAGCCCAAACGCTGATATGATAAACCCACCAACTCACAACCCAAAGCCCCAGAAAGGCGGCGCATGTCACAATAACTTCAAAAATTGCGCGTCTATCATCGGCCAAGCGATAAGGGGCCAAACGTTTGGCCCAGTTTTTTGGTGCGTTCAAATCAGCAGTCTCCCCATAGTCATGGCACTATGGCATGATTCGATCTGGCCTTGGGGTCAAGTTAAATTTTGCGAAGCTGAATTGAGGTTTTTGAACAATGGGCTGCATCACCAGAAAGGTGCACGCCCCGCCAAGCACACTGCAAGATTTGTCGCATTTGCAGCATAATAAGCCGTTTCAGACTCCTCTTGAAATTATGCCAAAATTTGTATATGCAAAAAGCATCGAATTTAACCGGTTGGCGCGCGGCTCTGCACTTTGTTTTACGAAAGCGCCTTTGCTACTCCCTTCCAAAATTCGATGAACGGCTTGGCATATCTTGTGCCTTGTCGTGTCTAACATTGCATCTAAGAAGGAAAAGTTATGCAAAAAGGCACCGTCAAATGGTTTAACACGCAAAAAGGCTATGGCTTTATTCAGCCTGATGCCGGCGGACCAGATGTTTTTGTTCACATCAGCGCTGTTGAACGTGCGGGTATGCGCGGCCTCAATGAAGGTCAAAAAATTGGCTACGAAATCGTTGCCGATAAGCGCACAGGTAAATCTTCTGCAGACAGCCTTCAAGCTGTTTAAGAAGTAACACAATCGTTCAAGAGATCGGCGTTTGTTTCATTTGAAATGAGCGCACTCGTTTTGACGCTGCCGCATTCTTCAGAAATGAAGAGTGCGGTTTTTTTTCACCAGTCTGCCACGCGGTCTCCGCCCACAAATTGAGCACTTTTGGCGGTATATTCAAACAGCTCAATCCGCTCGCCCGATGGGCCGTTGATCCAGGCTTGCCAAGTGTCGTCAACGCCATATTTTTTATTGGTCACGTCAACGCCATGGCCGCGAATTTTGGCAATGGCCTCATCAATCGAAGTCACCTCAAAACAAAAGTGGTTGATGGCCCCAAGGCTTGGGAACGGCGCTTCGCCATGGATGAAAATTTCAATCCAGGTGCGCGCGCCTGCTTCAATATAAAGGCCAATTTTTTTGCCAGCCTTGGAAAATTCAAACGCCTTGTTCAGCCCCAAAACTTCACAATAAAAATGCTCCGATGCATCAAGATCATGCGTCATCATGCAGGCATGGGCAATTTGTTTTATGAATGTCATTGTTTCATCTCCCAGATTTTGGCTTTGGTTTTG
>JANXRO010000145.1 GCA_025356765.1 Hyphomicrobiales bacterium
TTTTCAAACTCTTTTAGCAACTCACGTTGTTTTCGCGTCAGGTTCACCGGAGTTTCAACTGTCACTTGAATATACATATCGCCTGACTGTGACGACCGCAGAACCGGCATGCCCTTGGATTTCAACCTGAACTGCTTGCCGTTTTGTGCGCCCTCAGGGATTGATACCCGGGCCTTTTTTCCATCAATCGTGGGTACTTCAATTTCTCCACCCATGGCAGCGGTGGCCATGGAAATGGGCACCTTGCAAAAAAGATCAGCGCCATCGCGTTGAAAAAATTCATGCGCGCGTAAGGATATGAAAATATAAAGATCACCCGTTGGCCCGCCGCGCTGTCCTGCTTCACCCTCACCCGCCAAGCGAATGCGCGTGCCATCTTCCACGCCCGCCGGAATATTGACAGAAAGATTACGTTCCTTTTGGGTGCGGCCTTGGCCATGGCACGTGGTGCAAGGATCTGAAATAACTTGGCCCCGCCCTTGGCAAGTGGGGCAGGCGCGTTCAACCGTGAAAAAACCCGATTGCGAACGCACAGCACCAGCGCCGCCACAGGTGCGACAGGTTGTTGGCTGGGTTCCGGGCTTTGCACCAGAGCCTTTACACGTATCGCAAGACACAGAAGTGGGAACACGGATTTGCGCTGTCTTGCCACTGAAGGCTTCGGTCAGGTTCACTTCCAAATTATAGCGCAAATCGCTGCCGCGTTGTGCGCCGTTGCCTGCACGTTTGGCCCGGCCGCCGCGCTGGCCACCCATCATATCGCCAAACAAATCTTCAAAAATATCAGACATTGAAGAGTTAAATTCAGGCCCAAAGCCCGCGCCACCAGCACCCGGGCGCTGGCCGCCGCCATTTTCAAAGGCCTGATGACCAAAACGGTCATAAGCAGCTTTTTTCTGGGGGTCTTTCAACACGTCATAAGCTTCGTTCAATTCCTTGAACTTGGCATCAGTGTCTTTGCTGCCGTGATTAGCATCGGGGTGAAGTTTCTTGGCAAGGTTACGATAGGCGGTTTTCAACGCCTTTTCGTCGGCACCTTTTTGAACCCCTAAAACGTCATAAAAATCGCGTTTGGCCATGTGTTTTCAATTCAACGTGTAAAGCATAGTCAAGCCGTCGCCCTTGCTTTTGGCAAGAGCAACGGCGTTTGAATGTTGCGCATAAGCAATCAAACTTACGACTTCTTATTCTTTTCGTCGATCTCGGTGAACTCGGCGTCAAGCACATCGTCAAATTCATCACGTGGTGGTTCTTTGTCGTCTTCATGGTCACCGTCTGGTGCGCCTGAATGTGGTTCAGCCCCACCAGCGCCGCCACCCTTATACAAGGCCTCGCCCAGTTTCATGGCAAGCTGCATCAAAGCCGTGTGCTTGGCTTGAATGTCATCAGCATCACCCGTTTCCAATGAAGCCTTCAAATCAGCGATGGAAGCTTCAAGCGCAGATTTATCGGAGGCAGGCACTTTGTCACCCGCATCTTTCAACGTGCGATTGGTAGAGTGGATCAAGCTTTCAGCTTGGTTTTTGGCTTCAACCAAACCAACACGCTTTTTATCTTCAGCGGAATTGGCTTCAGCATCTTTCACCATTTTTTCAATTTCAGCCTCAGTCAAACCGCCGGAAGCCTGAATGCGAATTTGTTGTTCCTTGTTGGTGGCTTTGTCCTTGGCCGAAACATTCACAATGCCGTTGGCATCAATATCAAATGTCACTTCAATTTGTGGAATGCCGCGCGGTGCCGATGGAATGCCCATCAGGTCAAACTGACCCAATGACTTATTATCTGCTGCCATTTCACGCTCACCTTGGAACACGCGAATGGTCACAGCCGTTTGATTATCGTCAGCTGTTGAGAACACCTGAGATTTCTTGGTTGGAATTGTTGTGTTGCGGTCAATCAGCCGCGTGAACACACCGCCCAAGGTTTCAATGCCAAGCGACAATGGGGTCACGTCCAACAACAGAACGTCTTTCACTTCGCCCTTCAACACGCCGCCCTGAATGGCAGCGCCAATGGCCACAACTTCATCAGGGTTCACACCCTTATGGGGTTCTTTACCAAAGAACTGCTTTACGATTTCGATAACCTTTGGCATGCGGGTCATGCCGCCCACCAAAACAACCTCGTCAATTTGTGCGGCAGTAACACCTGCATCTTTCAAGGCCTGTCGGCATGGCTCAACGGTTTTTTGAATAAGATCATCAACCAGTGCTTCAAGCTTTGAACGCGAAAGTTTCACGGCCAAATGTTTTGGGCCAGAAGCATCAGCGGTGATGAAGGGCAAGTTGATTTCTGTCTGCATGGCAGATGAAAGTTCAACCTTGGCCTTTTCAGCAGCTTCACGCAAACGTTGCAACGCAAGCTTGTCTTTGCGCAAATCCATGCTGTTTTCTTTTTTGAATTCGTCAGCAAGATAATCAACAATGCGCATGTCGAAGTCTTCGCCGCCCAAGAACGTATCGCCATTGGTGGATTTTACTTCAAAAACACCGTCTCCAATCTCCAGAACCGAAACGTCGAATGTGCCGCCGCCCAAGTCATAAACCGCAATCGTGCCAGCTTCGCGCTTATCAAGGCCGTAAGCCAAGGCAGCAGCGGTGGGTTCGTTGATGATGCGCAAAACTTCCAAACCAGCAATGCGGCCAGCATCTTTGGTGGCTTGGCGTTGGCTGTCGTTAAAGTACGCAGGAACGGTGATCACGGCTTGTGTCACAGGCTCGCCCAAATAACGTTCAGCGGTTTCCTTCATCTTGGTTAAAGTGAAAGCTGAAATCTGTGAAGGGGCATATTTTGTGCCACGGCTGTCAACCCATGCGTCGCCGTTATCGGCTTTCACAATGTTATAGGGCACCAGTTTTTTATCTTTGGCGACCATCGGGTCTTCCATGCGGCGGCCAATCAGGCGCTTGATCGCAAAGAACGTGTTTTCAGGATTGGTCACACCTTGGCGCTTTGCGGGTTGGCCCACCAGTGTTTCGCCCTCGGCGTTAAATGCAACGATTGATGGCGTGGTGCGCGCACCTTCAGCATTTTCAATAACTTTTGGTGTTTTGCCTTCCATAACAGCCACACAAGAGTTGGTGGTGCCAAGATCAATACCAATAACTTTACCCATCTTATCTTCTCCTCTAGCGGGCTTCTCTTCGGGCCCCCGATTAGGCACCCGAGGCAATGCCCCCGTGAATTAAATCCAATGCCGCATCAGCAATCTGATTTGGCGTTCCGGCGGTATATAGGGGCGAGACTTCGCCCTATCAAGGTTTTGTAAGAGAAGAATGTGATGAATAATGGAATGAAACATTATCCGGGCATGCTGGAAAGGCCAGCCCAAGAGGCCTTGGTGTCTGATTTGCGGCAATGCGTGCAAAAAGCCCCACTGTTTGTGCCTTTAATGCCACGAACCGGCACACCCTTTTCCGTGCGCATGACCAATTTGGGCGGCCTGGGCTGGGTTTCAGACAGGGCTGGCTATCGTTATCAGGCCCTGCACCCTGATTTGGGAACGCCTTGGCCACAAATTCCACCTGCAATTTTAGACATATGGCGGGCCATTTCAGGCTTTCAAGCTGACCCTGAAGCCTGTCTCATCAACTTTTACCAAGGCACTGCCAAAATGGGCCTACACCAAGACAAAGATGAGGAAGAGTTTGCCGCCCCTGTTGTTTCAATCTCGTTGGGAGACACAGCCATCTTCAGATTTGGCGGCACAAGCCGTGGCGGCAAAACCCAATCGCTCAAACTATCATCAGGCGATGTGTTGGTAATGAGCGGAGAAAGCCGCCTGTGCTTTCACGGCATCGACCGCGTGATGACGGGAACTTCGACGTTGCTGAAAGAAGGCGGGCGGATAAATTTGACGCTGAGGCGGGTGACAAAGGCTTGAAGTGTCATCAGCCAAGCCTTCAAAATGTTGCGCTAAAATGCCATGAGGGCTAGGAGAGAAATAACGCAGGAGTTCATTATGTCTCTCACCCTCACCATCGCACAAATCATAATCGAAAAAACATTAGACCATGGCCGCAATGCCAAGATGAAACCTTTGGGTGTTGTGGTGATGGATGCACGTGGAGTTGTCATTGCCGCTGCCATTTCAGATGGTTCATCATTGGCGCGGTTTGATATTGCTGCCGCCAAGGCCCGCGCATGCGTGATGTTTAACACAGGCACACGCGGCGTTGAAAATTTTGCCAAAGACCGTCCGCATTTTTTCCAAGGTGCAATAAGTGCCGTTCAAGGGGGCATTGTGCCCGTGCCCGGTGGCGTGTTGATCAAATCAACCGAGGGCCAAATTCTGGGTTCTATCGGCGTTTCAGGTGACACGTCTGATAACGATGAAATTGCCGCCCTTGCCGGCATTAAAGCGGCGGGCCTTGTGGGTGATTGCGGTTAAATTACCAAATCTGCCACAACGCTTTTTGCCTGCACTTCGCGAATGTTCAGCATGTCGTTTGAAGCAATCCAATTCTTGGCATAGGCCTCATCATGGCCATGAGCCACAATTCTGCTCATCAAGCGGCGTTCAAGCTCTGCTTCGGCCACATTGATGAACAGGGTAAAATCAAACAGCGGTTTTAACCTGTCCCATGGTTCTGTTTGCAGCAGTAAATAATTGCCCTCAACCAAAATGAATTTGGCTTCGTTGGTTACAATATCGGCGGCAGCGCGTGAAAGCTCCATTGTCCGATCAAATACGGGAATGGCAATATCAGGTTCGCGCGCCTTGATGCGCTTGAGCAAAACTTCAAATCCATAAACATCAAACGTGAAGGGTGCGCCCTTGCGGGGCCGATGGCCACGTTTGTTCAACACCGTATCATCAAAATGAAAGCCATCCATGGGAACCACAATGGCTGTCTCACCTTTTGCAATGAGCACATCACGCAAAGCGGCAGAAACAGTGGATTTGCCGGCACCGGGCGGCCCAGCAATGCCAACCATAAAGCGCAAAGCCTTCCCTGATTTTTCACAGAGAAGGCTTGCAACTTCGTTCACATCAAACATTAGGTTCCCAACAATTCCTTTGGTGGTTCTTTAGCGCCCGTCATCATCGCCACAGCATCAGACATTGAAAAGTCTTTGGCATTAATGGTGCAAAGCCTGCGGCCCAAACGGTGGATGTGGATGCGGTCACACACTTCAAACACGTGTGGCATGTTATGCGAGATCAAAATAAT
>JANXRO010000149.1 GCA_025356765.1 Hyphomicrobiales bacterium
GCCTGCCAGTTGGCGCACCAGGGGCATGGCCAACGGCACCATGGGCGATCTGTCACCCCATATGATCAACTGCGCGCTTGCTTTGTTGGGGCCGATTGTGGATGTCATGGCCATGGTTGAAACGGTTCATGCCGAAAGGCCATCTGCAAAGGGCGTGGAAAAAGTTACCAATGATGATCATGCCCAAATTATGTGTAAGTTTAAGCGGGGTTGCATGGGGCATATGTTTTTTAGCCGCGTGGCCACGGGCCGCAAGATGGGTTACGCCTATGAAGTGTTTGGCACCAAAGGCTCCATTCGTTTTGATCAAGAAGACCAGAACGCCATTTGGCTTTATCGCGCCGAAGGGCCAGAAACCACACGCGGATATACTAAAATTCTCACTGGGCCTGCTCACCCAGACTATCAACCTTTTTGCTTGGGGCCGGGCCACGGCACTGGCTATCAAGATCAGATCATCATTGAGGCAAAAGATTTTCTCACCGCCATTGCGGCTGGAAAATCCATGTGGCCCACATTCCGAGATGGTCTTGATGTCAGCCGCATTGTTGCAGCAGCGCTTTCTTCCAGCGATAAGAAAGCTTGGCAATCTGTTTCCGAATTTTGAAAGGTAATATTCAGATGACCATCCGCATTGGTAATGCGCCTTGTTCATGGGGCGTGGAATTTGCAAATGACGCGCGCAATCCTACATGGCAAACAGTTCTGCAGGAATGTGCAGGCGCTGGCTATAAGGGTATTGAGCTTGGGCCGATTGGATTCATGCCAGAAGACCCTACCATTTTAGGACCGGCACTGGCCGCCAATGATCTGACGCTGATTGGTGGCGTGGTGTTTCGCCCATTCCATGATGCTTCACAATGGGATGAAGTAATGGACGCTTCAATGCGCACCTGCAAAGCACTGGTCGCTCATGGTGCCAAGCACTTGGTTTTGATTGATTCAATTTCACCCCGCCGTGCCCCCACGGCTGGTCGTGCCAAAGAGGCCGAGCAAATGGACAAGGCCGAATGGACTGCGTTTCGAGATCGCATCGCTGATGTCGCTCGCATGGGCACTGAAGACTATGGCTTGACAGTTGGCATCCACGCCCATGCGGCAGGCTTCATTGACTTTGAACCAGAGCTTGAACGCTTATTGAATGAAGTTGATGAAAAAATTTTAAAAATCTGTTTTGACACCGGTCATCATTCTTATGCTGGGTTTGACCCCGTAGCATTTATGAAAAAACACATTGCCCGCATCAGCTATATGCACTTCAAAGATATTGATCCCAGGGTTAAGGCGAACGTAATTGCCAATCGCACGGGATTTTATGAGGCCTGCGGCCAAGGCATTTTCTGCAACTTGGGCAAGGGCGATGTTAATTTCTCCGCGGTGCGTAAAGTGCTTTTGGATAATGGTTTCGAAGGCTGGTGCACGGTGGAGCAAGACTGCGACCCCACACTAGATGTGCGCCCCATGGATGATGCAAAGGCCAACCGCGAATATCTTGAATCGATTGGGTTCAAATAAAAATTGAATTGAGAGGATGTCACGATGACAACATTAAATTGGGGAATGATTGGTGGTGGCGAAGGCAGCCAAATTGGCCCGGCGCATCGCTTGGGCGCAAGGCTTGACGCGGATTTTGAATTCGTTGCAGGTGCCCTTGATCACAGGCCAGAAGCGGGCCGCGACTATGGCCAAAGATTGGGCCTGGCTGCTGATCGTTCTTATGGCGACTGGAAGGAAATGTTGGCAGGCGAAAAAAATCGCGCAGACCGCGTAGACCTCGTCACCGTGGCCACGCCCAATGCTACGCATTTTGGCATCACCAAGGCGTTTCTGGAAGCCGGCTTTAATGTGTTCTGCGAAAAGCCAATGACGATGACGGTGGAAGAGGGCGAAGACATCGTGCGAATCGCCAAGTCAAACGGGCGCATTTGCGCTGTAAACTATGGCTACACGGGTTATTCTCTGGTGCGCCACATGCGCGCCATGGTGGCCAGAGGTGATCTGGGCAAAGTGCGCTTGGTAGTAGCAGAGTTTGCTCATGGCCATCACGCTGATGCCGCCAATGCTGATAACCCCCGCGTGCGCTGGCGTTATGACCCCGCACAAGCTGGCGTCTCAGCACAATTTGCTGATTGTGGAATTCACGCCATGCATATGGCAAGTTTTGTCACAGGCCAAGAAGTGGAACGCCTTTCCGCAGATATCGCATCCTGCATCCAAAGCCGTGTGCTGGAAGATGACGCAATGGTGAACTTCCGCATGACCGGCGGAACTGTTGGTCGGCTCTGGACATCATCCGTGGCCATCGGCAGGCAACATGGCCTTGGCATTCAAGTGTTCGGAGAGAAGGGCGGTTTGCGCTGGTCACAGGAACACCCAAACCAACTGTATTGGATGCCTTTAGGCCAACGCTTACAAATTATAGAGCGCGGTGAAGGTGGATTGTCGCCAGAGGCAGATCGCACCAGTCGTGTAACAGTTGGCCACGCCGAAGGCATGCCGCTGGCCTTTGCCAACATCTACAAAGATTTGGCCGAAGCAATCAAAGCCCAAAAGCAAGGCCGCGCGATGGATCCTGCTGCCAATCTTTACCCGCGTGCAGAGGACGGCTTGCGCTCAATGGCTGCGGTTTTTGCCGTGGCAGAATCGGGAAAGTCTGAAGGAAAATGGGTCGATGCGCGCCCGCCCATGTTTAGAAAGTGAAATAATCAAGCTTGTGTCTGATTTAAAAGCTGCATCAACAGTCACAGTCGTGTTCACTAAAATACCCGCGTAAACACCCGAATGGTAATTCGATAGCCGCCTAAACAATTGCTCAAGCGTGGCCTTTCCATGGCACAAGTTTGCGTTCGAGGAAACGCATCAGCATGTCAAAAGCATAGGCGATGGCAGCAATGATGAAAATGCCCATGATAACAGTGGATGTTTGCAGAAACTGTGAAGCCGATAGCACCATGAAGCCAATGCCGCTTGTTGCGGCAACCATTTCTGCTGCGACTAATGTTGTCCAACCCACACCCATACCAATGCGCACGGCAGTAATGATTTCTGGCAAGGCAGCAGGCAAAATAACTTGCGTTAAGACCTGCCAAGGGCTTGCACCAAGCGAGTATGCTGCATGAACCTGTTCGATTGCAGCAGACCGCACACCAGAGCGCGTGCCGATGGCTACAGGGGCGAAGATCGAAAGAAAGATAAGCAAAACTTTTGCCAACTCGCCGATGCCGAACCACACGATCATCAAGGGCAAATAAGCCAGCGGAGGCACCGGGCGATAGAACTCTATCGGCGGATCAAATATGCCGCGCATAACCCGGCTCATACCCATGGCAAGTCCCACTGGAATGGCCGTCGCGCAGGCTAAAATCAATGCGCCAAACACGCGCAAAACGCTGATCCGCGTATGTTCAAACAGAGTCTTTTCTGCAAAGCCCTCAGTTGAAACTTGGACGAACTTGTTGAAAATCGCGATCGGCGACGGCAAAAACAAAGGTTTGATCCATCCGGCCCACGTGGCCAATGACCAAAAACCAATCAGACAAAGTGCAGATATCGCGCTGATCAAAAGGCTGTCGCCCTGTCCTGGCACACCATAAACTTCACCAGGTTTTGTCGGTTTGATTTTGAAAAGCGAACCAAAAAATGGGTTTGAAGGTGGTTTCTTCTGTTCAGACATGATCGCCTCCCGAAGCTTCTTCATCACCAAATATTATTTTTAAAACTTGTTCACGCATTCCAATGAATTCAGGCGATGCTTTAACAGCACGTGCATCAGCACCTGCCAAAAATTTTTTGCTGAAATCGAGATCAAACGTGTGCGTGATGCGACCTGGGCGCGGCGACATAACAATCAACCGCGTGCCCATGAACAAAGCTTCTTCAACGCTGTGGGTGATGAAGAACACCATTTTGGACGATTCTTTCCAAATGCGAATAATCAGCTCTTGAGCCTTTTCACGGGTAAGAGCATCAAGCGCGCCAAGTGGCTCGTCCATCAATAAAATTTCTGGATCGCTTGCCAAGGCCCGCGCAATTCCAACGCGCTGCTGCATGCCGCCTGAAAGTTGATAGACCGGGTGGGTCTCGAAAGCTTCAAGGCCCAATTGCTTGAGATGCTTGCGGGCGATTTCGTGACGTTCAGACTTTCCGATTCCACGAAGCTTGAGCCCAAAGGCAACATTATCGATTACGTTGAGCCAAGGAAGTAGGGCGTGTTTTTGAAACACCACCGCGCGATCGGCACCGGGCCCTGCCACTATGTTTCCGTTGAGTTTGATCTGCCCTGTAGATGGAGAGAGAAAGCCCGCCAGAAGATTTAACAACGTGGATTTTCCACAACCCGAAGCGCCCAAGGCCACCACAAATTCGCCCTGTTGAATTTCCAACTGAACATTGGACAGGGCTTTCACCGGAGGCGTGTTTGGGCCGAGCGGAAACTCGACTGTGACTTGATCGACGTGAAGACTACCCATGCGCTGCCTGCCAAAAAGTAAAGTCCACTCCGCCGACAATGGCAGAGTGGTCGATTACAAATATATCATAACACCGAAATGAATTACTTCATTGCTGCGGCGAGATAATCAGCATTCACAAACTTGGAATAGTCGTCAAGCACGGCGTCAACCCGCTTATTTTCCATGAGAAATTTAGCAGTGGCCAACATGTTGGCTTGGTTTCCGCCGCCCAGCCACTCAGCTGACGCCATGGTTGCAAGGGATGGGAACTTATAGTCCTTGAGAGCAGCAGGAACTTCTGCCGCTGGAGAACCCGTACGTTCGGCAATTGCTTTAACAGGTGCTGAATCTGCCGTCCAAGCATCGGGGTTGGAGTTATAGGCAGCGTTGGCCGCATCAATGGCTTTCAAAAATTTAGTCATAAATTCTGGATTCGCCTTAGCAAAACCAGTGTTCACAACCCAGCCATCAAACGTCGGCGCACCCGCAACTTGATTTGCGCCCATAATCATCTTGCCGGTTTTCATCGCTTTGCCTCTGGCAGGTTCCCAGATGAAGGTGGCATCGATTTGACCTTGATCCCAAGCGGCGGTGATCTGATCGGGTTTCATCCCGATCACTTCAACGTCACCGGGTTTCAAACCTGCATTTTTAATAGCCCCCATCAGTGAATAGTGAGCGGTGGAACCCAATGGAACTGCAACTTTTTTGCCCTTCAGGTCTTCTACTTTGGTGATACCTGCGCCATCACGCGCAATCAACGCTTCGGCAGCGCCGATCACATCAGAAATTCCAAACAACTGATAATCTACGCCCTGTGATGCGCCAATTGCCAATGGGGATGATCCAATTTCTGAAACCTTAAGATCGCCTGAGGCCATCGCAGCAATAACTTCTGCACCAGAGGCAAATTTACGCCATTCGATTTCCATGCCAGTCGCTTTGTCAATTGCGCCAGCAGCGATTGCTGCTTGCATTGGTGTGGGCGTACCAAAGGTGCCGATGATAATTTTTTCGGCCATTGCGGCTGTAGCTGTAACACCGGTCAAAAACATTGCTGCCATAGCGGCGATCAGTGTGCGTTTCGTTGTCATAAAAATACTCCCTTGAGGTTGATGTGGTCGTTTGCATTCCCATTTGTATTTGACAGATTTAAACCTGCTCTTTTTGGAATTCCTAATTTGGCCGTGTTGCATCGAAAATATTATTGTAACCAAACAACCCAACACTTCCGCCAGTGTGAAGAAAAACAACGTTTTCAGATGTTTTAAAATGTCCTTTGCGAATAAGATCAATAAGTCCGGCCATGCCTTTTCCAGAATACACCGGATCAAGCAGAATACCTTCCGTGCGGGCCAAGATATTAACGGCTTCAACCATGCCGTCTGTGGGAACGCCGTATCCCGCGCCCACATAATCGGTGTTGGCAACCACGCGTTCACGCGCCACAGCACCGGGCATGTCCATCAAATCGGCGGTAGCACATGCCAACTTATAGATATTTTCTTCTTGCAATGGGCGTGGGGCGCGCGTTCCGATGCCAAGCACTGGAATATGGCTGCGAAGTCCTTCAAGGCCGACCACAAGACCTGCCTGTGTGCCAGCACTTCCAGTTGCGTGCACAACATGGTCTATGCGCAGGCTCATGTCATTGGCTTGCGCGACAAGCTCTAAGGCACAGTTCACATATCCAAGTGCACCAATGGGGTTCGAACCGCCGCCAACGATGATATAGGGTTTGCCGCCGTGTGAGCGAATTTCCTCTGCAACTTTTTCCATTTCCGCATTCATCGGTGTTCCAGCGGGAAACGTTTGCGTCGGTGCACCGTGTATATGATCAAGCAAAACATTGCCCGATCCACAATAATCTGGGCTAGTGCTTCCCGTTCTATTTTCCAAAAGAATGCGGCACTTCATGCCAAGCTTGGCAGCCGCTGCTGCGGTTTGCCGCGCATGGTTCGATTGAATGGCACCTTGGGTGATGACCGTATCACAACCCTTTTGCAGAGCATCTGCCATCAGAAATTCGAGCTTGCGGGTTTTATTGCCGCCGGAAGAAAGCCCGGTGCAGTCATCGCGCTTGATATAAACTTTCGGTCCACCAAGCAGCTTGGTGAGGTTTGGCATCGCTTCCAACGGTGTTGGAAAATGCCCAAGTCGCACACGTGGAAACCGCGCAAGATGCATTCGAACAAACTCCCCAAACTCTTTATTTTCAAAGAGACTATGAAAGCTCGATCAAACTGGCCAATGCCAAAAACGATCTAAATCATGCCGTTGCGGCATGAGCCTTACGATCTGCTTTGAACTTCATCCAAGCAGTGTTTCACCACTGCAACAATCGTTTCACAGCTCTCCAGCGGCAACGCCAAAGGAATGCGAATATCGCAAACTTCATTTAGAATACGAGTGGACTGAGGCAAGATCTGACGTTCATCGACATATTGCCAATGTTCGTGAATACTGGTGAAACCCTGTGGTTCTTTGCGACCGAACCACTTTATGAACACGCCGCGCGATGCGCATTTTTCCAGAAATGTCTCCATCTCGTCAGCTGACAAGCCTTTGACCGAAAACTGGACTGAACTCATCACATATTCTTCTTCAGGCGAACGCACGGGAACGCGAACATTTTGAATGCGACTAAAACCAGCCGCCAAAATGCTATAGCGTGCATTCCACTGCGCGGCGCGTTCACTCAAAAGATCAATCTGTGGACGGGCAATAGCAGCAACGAGATTAGACATGCGCATACTGAAATTTGGAATGACGCCACGATATTTTTCAAAATAGGAAAGATCAGGCCGCGCCTTGTGCTGGGCATAAAGCATGTAACTGCCCGAATAGAGAATGGCTTTGGCAGCGATATCGGGATCATCGGTGACCAACAATCCACCTTCTCCGGCATTGGCATGTTTATACGACTGCAAACTAAAACATCCAACAGTGCCAAAGGTTCCTGTAAACTTTCCATCCCATTTTGCCCCCATGGTGTGGGCGCAATCTTCAATCACCTGAAGACCGTGGCGGTTGCAAATCACCATCAGTTTTTCCATATCGCAAATATGCCCGCGCATGTGAGACAGCAACAAAACGCGTGCCCCCGTGTTTGCCGCTTTTTTGTCGAGATCAATAAGATCAATCTCATAATTGTCATTGATCTCAATGAAAACAGGTTGCGCGCCTGCATGTGCAACAGCACCAGGAACAGGTGCCAAAGTGAATGCATTCATCAAAACTTTATCGCCATGTTGAACGCCAACGCATTTGAGGGCCACAAACATCGCAGCACCACAAGAGTTTAAAGCAGCACAATATTTTGTGCCAACATACGTTGCAAAGTCTTCTTCAAGTGCCGTGGCTTCGGGAACACCGTTACGATCTTCGCCATAGCGATGCAGTTTCCCAGTCGCCATAATCTCGTTGGCGCGCTTGATGCCTTGCTCGGGAATAGGTGGCGGCAGGCTTAAATCAAGGTCAAGGCGTGGATCATCCATCTTCACAGTGAACCCAATTCAAATTTCTCAGCAGGAAAATATTTGTTCAGCCTAACATCTGCCGTGCGCGCATGCGCCTCCATGCCCTCCAGCCGCGAAATGCGCGCAGCAACGGGTGCCACAACACGAGCTCCTTCACGTGTCATGCGCTGGTAAGTTAGCACTTTGAGAAACTTTGCAGCGCTCAGGCCACCGCTATAACGCCCGCCACCCTTGGTTGGCAAAATATGGTTAGGGCCGGAACATTTATCGCCAAAAGCCACGGTTGTTTCTTCACCCAAAAACAACGACCCATAATTATGCAATGAACTATGCCACCAGTTCAAGTCTGCTGCTTGCACATGCAAATGTTCAGAGGCGTAATAATCACTCACCTTGCAAGCCTCTTCGCGGCTATCAACGAGTATAACCTCGCCATAATCACGCCAAGCTGCTTCAGCAGCCTTACATGCAGTTTCAGGTAGCACAGCAATCATTTTAGGTAACAGGGCCATCACATCTTCACCCAGCTTACGCGACAACGTAATCAACCACACAGGTGAATCCGGCCCATGTTCGGCCTGTCCCAAAAGGTCAGCCGCAACCACGGCCGCATCAGCAGTATCATCTGCAATCACCATAGTTTCGGTGGGGCCGGCCACCACGTCAATGCCGATCTGGCCAAACAACATGCGTTTGGCCTCAGCCACAAAACGATTGCCTGGTCCCACCACAATATCGGCGGGCAATTTGCTGAACAGGCCAAATGTCAGAGCAGCAATTGCCTGCACGCCACCAAGTGCCAGAATTGCATCAGCACCTGCAATATCCATCGCATAGAGAATGCCCGGATTGATGCCGCGCTGCTGGTGGGAAGGCGTTGCCGCTATAATGTTGCGAACACCAGCAACCCGGGCAGTGCCAACGCTCATCAAAGCCGATGCGGCATGAGCATAGCGCCCGCCTGGCACATAACAACCAGCCGTGGTGATGGGAATAATTTTTTGACCAGCAACAAGACCATCCAGCAGATCCACTTCAAACTCTCGCACTGAATCGCGTTGGTGTGCAGCGAATGCACAAATACGATCCCGTGCAAAACGGATGTCATCTTTGACTGTTTCCGGAAGGGCTTTTGTTGCGGCCTCAATAGTTGCGCGGCTCACGACAATTTCGCCATTCCAACCGTCAAGGCTGCGGGCATAGTCTGTTGCTGCCGCTTCGCCGCCTGCTTTGATCTTGTCCAACATGTCGCGCACTGTTGCTTGCGTATCCATATCACCAGTTGCGGCTGTCTTCGTTGCCTTTTTCAGATAAGTGGTGGTCATGGTGTCTCCGAGAGATGTGGAAGTTGTTTCAGGCCCCGCGCATAGGCAACACAACGCCGCGCTAACACGTCAGTTGAATCAATCATCGGCTTTGTATTGTCACCATTGCTCAAAACCAGTGGAACTTCAGTGCAACCAGCAATCAGAATGTCAGCACCCATAGCAACCAATTCTTCGCCGAACTGCTGCATAGCCACATGTATTGTTTTGCTGCGGTCGCCCGATTTGATCAAGTAGAGATTATCCATGAAACGCAGCTGCGAAGCCTCATTCAATTGCAAAACGTCAATTCCATATTTGGAAAAAGCAGTTGCAAATATTTTGGCATCACGACTGCCTTGCGTTGCCAAAATGCCAACGCGCTTTGCATCGTGATTTGTAGTTCGCACTTCATCAACCACTTCGTCGATGAGACTTACAAATGGTTTTTTCAGTGCTGACCTGATTTCAGCTTCATAGGCGTGTGCAGTGTTGCAAGCCATCACAATAAAATCAGCGCCAGCTCGTTCAAGCGCCTGCGCCATGTCGGTCAATGCAGGAACAGGCGATGGTCCGCGCCCGGCTATTGCTTCATTGCGGTTTGGTGTTTTGGGATTATTTTCAATGATCAGGTGAATGTGATCTTGGTCTTTTTGAGCATGTGAGTGATTTAAAACTTTGGCAAAAAAATCAAGCGTTGCTTCTGGCCCAAGTCCACCGATCACCCCTACCACCAATTCTTTGACATTTGACAAAACCTAACCCTCGCCTTGAACGCAAACTAAGGCCCACATCTTATCACTACCAATGCAGAGAATGAATGAAACTATGCTGCTCCTGCATTGGCCAATTTCATTTCTGCATCTTTCCAAAGGGCCTCAACGATGGATGATCGGTCTTTTGCAGACTTGTAGATCCAGATTTCCAATGCGGCTTCCGGCAGGTTATCGCCAGCAAGCACCAAGCGCCCATCTTTCAAATCACCCATAATCAAACTATAAGGCAGCCAAGAAACACCAGCGCCTGTTAATGTTTGGGCGCGCACAGCCTCTGCAAAAGCACTCTCATAACGCAACTCAAAATCCAAACTTTGGTCAATCGAATTTAAAAGACTTGCGGTTACTTTCCCAAGAAAAGCGTCTGGGGCATAATTTAAAAACGGAACGCGTGGGCCGTTCATTACACCTACACTATGCAAGGGCTGGCCTTTATGATTTGGAACCGACACAAGTAAAAGGCGGTCGTGATCTATTGCCATGCCTTCGCAGCCGCTAGCACTTAGGGGATCGGGCACAGCTTCGTTGCGATAGCACAACAGAATGTGGCAGGCACCGTTCAGCAACATTTCAACGCAATCGTGATAATTATCAGCAATCACTTTTGCGTTAAGCTTTTTGTCTGCGCGCGTTGTCGCTTGCCACCAATGCGGAAAAAAACCGACCGCAAGCGAGTGTGGCATTGCAAATCTCAATGTCGTTTCCCCCACGGAAGAAATCGTTCGCACATCGGCGCGGCCTGCATTTAAATCTCGAATAATACGTTCGGCCACTGGCAGAAATTTCACACCCGCAGGAGTCAGCAAGATTGGATATGAACTGCGGTCAAGCAGGGGAACACCAATCCAAACTTCCAGTGCCTTCAATCTTCTGCTAAAGGCGGGTTGGGTTACATTGCGCGTTTCGGCAGCGCGTGAAAAGTTGCCACTGCCTGCGACTGCCACAAAATCTTCAAGCCATTTGATTTCCAAAGTTAATGTTCACCCTCACTAAATAAGCCCATGCCTCATTCGTTTCAAATCATTAGAGAGTTGATTACTCGGACGCAATGTGCATCAATTCACCTCGCTTAGACAACTAGGATTGTGATTCAGTGTTGCGAACTGACCATTGTGCATGTAAGGTGGGCGTTGAACCACACCGCGCAAGGATGCTGACGTGAAGGCTCCCACATGTTCCGGCAGATCAAACTCAATATTTCTGATGGGCTGGCATTGATATGGCAATTTGGCGTCACTGAACTCGCCCAGACAATTGAACGGATCGTTCTTCACAGTGTAGGTGGCGGTGATGCGACCGCTGTCGGCAGCGGCACTGTTTGACGGATCTTTGGGTAAGTGCGGCAGGCTCGTGATCGCCAACGTTTTGATGGCCAGCAAATCTATTGCCGACCAGTCAGTAATGTCGGAACCCTTGGCGTTGAAAGGGCCTGAAAGCATCACAGCAAAGCCAAGCAACGCAGGAATTATCAAAGCCCGTGGGGAAGGCGGCCACTCGTGTTTGCACTGTTTTTCCAATTGAGCTTCTGAACTCATCACGCTAAACCCCAAATCATGAAAACCGTT
>JANXRO010000167.1 GCA_025356765.1 Hyphomicrobiales bacterium
GGGTTCTGTCCTCTTCCTTTGGGAGTCCCGCTCATGACGGTGATCTGGATGGAAGAAGATAGGCAGGCCTGCTGGTAGGTGTATCGTGCACCATCGCCACCGGGAGCCAGGGTTGAACTTCCTCAGACACTAAGGTCTGGGCTGGTATACCGTGGCCCTAGTTTATACAATTAGGGCGGAGTGACAGTTCCTCTGATGCTTAATTCCTGTCGCGCGTGGGATTTCCCAACGCATAACATAGCCACTCTAAATAATAGTGGCACACCGCGATGGATTAACCCACGCGCTTCCCTTTTTCTTCTTTAGGTTTCGAATGACACGAAACCACCAAGCGAAGAGTCTTGGGCTTATTGCTTCACCACCATCAGCCCGCCCGGCCCCACGGCCACCATCCAGATTTCGTCTGGCCCGGCGGTGAAGTTTTCTTTGGCGTTTTTGCTGACCACCGTAATATCGCCGGGCTTTACTTCCAGCGTGGGGCCATCGGGGGCTTTGGCGCCTTGGCCCGGCTTCATTTTCACATGTTTGCCGCCCACAACAACATCGGCGGGGTTATCAGACATATTGCCAAACACCAGTTTCACCATGCCGGGCTTGGGCGCCAAGGGGGAAGCGGCGGCCTTGGCCTTTTCGGATACTGTCAATTCAGCATCAGTCATGTCGCCGTTGCGTTTCAGGCTTAATGTGGCGGGGCCATCGGGGGCGGTGAATTTCAGATCGGCTGAATCATCGGCGATTTTGGCGCTGTCTTCTTTCCAGTTTTTCTTGGCCAATTCTGCGCGATAAAAGGCCACAATGTCGGCCACGCTGTTGGGCGCTGAAAAGTTTACAGCATGGCTGAACTGCGTTCGGGTAGAACCCATGTTGCCCAAGCCATCGGGAATGGGCAGGCCATCCTTATCAATGGCCACAAGGGCTGGTGCGGCTGGTTTTGCATCAGCTTGGGTTTGCGACTTGCCTTCCAACAGCGAGCCATCAGCGGTGACCATGGCCTTATCGCCCATCATCATCACCGTGACGTTGAGCGCCTTTTCGCCCTTGGTGAAATTCAGCACAGCCATATTGTCTTTGTTGATGACGGAGGTTTGTTCCTCAAGCCCCATGGTCTTTGCCAGGTTGCGATAGAACTCAGAAAGGGCTTTCACAGATTTGGTGCTGTTGAATTCAAGCGAACCGGCCTCGGCATCATATTGCACATCGGTTGCGCCATCAGGCATGGCGAGGGGTGGCTTGGTGGCATCGGTTTGGTCGGCCAAGGCGGGTGGCGGTGCCAAACTCAAATGCGTGGGATTGGCAAAGCCTGCAAAGAATAAAGTGAAGGCAACAACGGTGGAAGCGCGGTTGTGTTTTGACATGATTTCGGCCCTTTGGATGAGCCCCCGTCAAGAAGAGTATTAAAATCACTTTCACGAGTCAAGGCCGGGGCTGGTGCCCGAAGCGCTGGAGCATGGCGCTAAACAAACAGCTCCACGCGTTCAAACTTGGTCACGTCAATCAGCCCTTTGTCACTGATGCGGAGTTCGGGGATAACCACCAAGCCCAATAATGAATGTTGCATATAGGCGTTGTTCAACATGCAGCCGCAAGCCTTCATGGCCTCCACCATTTTATCGGCCTTGGCGGCGACGATTTCGGCTGGCTCATCAGACATCAATCCGGCGATGGGCAATTCCACCAGCGCCAATTGTTTGCCGCCCGCAATCACCACCACGCCACCGCCCACCTGGCGCAGCGTGTTGGCAGCCAAGGCCATGTCTGACTTGTTGGTGCCCACCACAATCATGTGGTGGCTATCATGCGCCACGGTGGAGGCTACGGCGCAAGGCACGTTATAGCCGAAGCCTGAAACAAAGGCGTTGACCACTTGGCCCGTTGCGGCGTGGCGTTCCACAATGGCAATTTGGGCAACATCATTTTTGGCATCAATGTTCACCAAGCCTTGCTGCACGGGCAAATCAATTTCCAAGGCCTTGGTGGGGGCTTGGTTTTCAATCACGCCGATCACACGGGCGCGCACTTGGTTGGCCCCTTCTGGGGCTTTGATGTTAAAATCGTCAGCCTTTACATCGCGCAACATTTTCACGGTGGCTTTGGCTGAAGCCGGATATTCAAAGGCGGGGAAGGTGGCTGTCAACTTGCCATGTTCAGCCACAACTTTGCCATGGGCCATCACTAGCTCAATGGGCAAGCTGATCAGATCAGAGGTTAACACCAGATCTGCGCGGCGGCCCGGGGTGATGGAGCCCAGTTCCCGCTCAAGCCCAAAATGGCTGGCGGTGTTCAGCGTTACCATTTGTATTGCTGTGATGGGTTTTAAACCTTGCGCAATGGCGTGGCGCAACACGCGGTTGATGTGGCCCTCATTCACCAAGGTGCCGGAATGGCAATCATCCGTGCAGAGAATGAAGTTGCGGCTGTCTATGCCCTGTTCTGTCACGGCTTTGATTTGTGCCGCCACATCATACCAGGCCGAGCCCAGCCTCAACATGGCGCGCATGCCTTGGCGCACGCGGGCAATGGCATCTTCAGCCTTTGTGCCTTCATGGTCATCGGCCGGCCCTGCGGCCACATAGGCATGAAAAGCGTGGCCCAAATCGGGCGAGGCATAATGCC
>JANXRO010000172.1 GCA_025356765.1 Hyphomicrobiales bacterium
ATCTGGCCAGAATTCAGACCATTTTGCGCAAGCAGCGCCCATCTTGGTTAATGCATCATGCACGGCCGCAGCGTCATAAGGCTTTTCACCCTTAATCATCGGCACCATAACGCCCATGCCAGCGCCATTGGCTTTCATGCACGCTTTGCGCGCCGTAATGGCATCATCACCACTTAATGCTGCGTAAGCAACGCCGGCACCCAGCGAAAGCACCAATGCGCCTGTGATCAAACCAAAATGTAATTTAGAAATCATGTTTCAACTCCCTGCTTCAGGCAAAATGCCACCAACACCGTTACAGATGAAACTAACACCTTATTCCATCTTGTCACTTCATATTTTTGCAACATGAACGCCATCTGCCACATGAGCGCTATCTGCCACATGAACGCCATCTGCCACATGAACGCCATGTGAATGCCTGCTTCCAAATGCATTCACACCAAACGTTTTAGAGTTTCTTAGGTTCAATGCTTTAAAACTTTTTGGAATTAAGGAACGTCATTATGAAAAAACCACAAAACACCAGTCAATATCGCAATTTGCGCCAAGCAACAACGCTCAGCCCCGAATTGCTGGAAGAATTGAAAATGCTTAAATCTTTGGAAGCACGCGAAGTGCAACAAGCCCAAGCTTAAGTCTAAGCTTGGGCTATTAGGCGTTGATCCAAATGTTAACGGCTTGACGTAACTGCACCAAGCGCGGCGCCTCAAGGCAAGTATTCAAAAGTTCGGCCACATCTGTTGCGCCGAAATTATTGGCCAAGCCTTTAAGGTTCACAACACCTTGTCTGGTCATTTCAACATCGGCCGCTTCAACGGCAGCGCCAATGCAATTGACCAAGTGCAACATATCTCTGCCAGCGGTTTCTGCAAGCCTAAGCCACACACCGCGCGGCAAGGTTCCGCGCAAAGCCTGCAATATGTCTTCACGGCTTGGTTTGGCTGGAATTCTCGCGGTTTTGCTGTCTTTAAACAAAACTGCTGATGTCATGGCTTTCAGCAATTCATTGCTGTTAGCGGGCTTTGACAGGGCCTGATCAAACGCATCACGCCACTCGCAAATTTCAGTGGAATCCGCCAAGAAAGCTGACAAGGCCAAAATGGGCGTATCTGAACAATGCGCCAGATCAGCACGAATAGAACGAGCGGCCGTAACGCCGTCCATCACCGGCATTTCAATATCAAGCAAGATCACATCATAACTGTCGCGGCTGGCATGCTGCACGGCAAGCTCGCCATCTTCAACCGCATCAACTGCAAAGCCCAGGCGCTCCAGCATGGCTTTGGTAACAATGCGCGAAGTGGTTTGATCTTCGGCATAAAGCACGCGACGGGGTGTTCCATCAGCACGCCGAAACGCGGAATGTGAGAACAATGGATTGGTGGTGTGTGTGGCTGCAGCGATCATGTTGCCCACAGCCTAGCTGGCCAATCCTTAGCGGAAGTTTTAACTTTTGCCTAATTCAAGAGCATGCTTAACGAGATGTTATTTCGAACAGAGTGTCATGGTATTGGCGGTTTGACTTCCAGTTTTGGAACCGAAATCAGAACGCTTTCAGCGACATGATCAACCTTGCCGTTTTTATCAATGAAAGTTTTCTGCAACCGCTCTACCGCAAGAGTTTTTGGATCTACCCAAATTTTTACCTTCATTTGCAGATCAGAGACGTAAGGTTCCTGCCAGCTTAATATTTTAATTTTTTTGCCGGGCTGCTCAGCGTCCATATTGCATTCAACTTTTGGGTTCATTGGCCTGATCGCCAATTGCGCGTTTAAAATGCTTGATGACCAATTTTCTTCATTCACCTTGAGTCTGGCCCAGTCCTCTCCGGAAGCCTTCAGCCAGACTGTGTGCCCAATCACCACCTCGTAGTTGCCCTTTCCGCTGCCAAACAACGAGGACTTTTCCACCCTGTCAGGCGGAACCACATCGATGATGCGAGTCAAAAGCCTGCCGTTGACCAAAGAGTTTTCGATCTCCCGATAAGGCCCTGCCTTGATCATCGCATCGCGCACGGCATTGGCTTCATCCAAACAACTTGCCTGGGCGAAGCCGCCATATGCCAAAAGAAAAACGAACACCAGCATGGCGCGCATCTGAAGTTCCTCCGTCAGAGCCCCCGCTCTACCAAAAGTTTTACAGTGCAAGAACTTTATTGTCTACTTCGTGCCGAACATTCTGTCACCCGCATCGCCAAGGCCCGGCACGATATAACCGTGCTCGTTCAAATGAGAATCAAGGGCAGCGGTATAAATAGGAACCTCTGGGTGCTCAGCATGAAACCGCGCAATGCCTTCGGGCGCTGCCAAAAGTGTGACCAAGCGCAATTCCTTGGCGCCTTTTTCTTTTAGCCTTGAAACGGCGGCCGCAACAGAATTGCCGGTGGCCAACATGGGGTCCACCACAATGGTGCGCCGCTCTGCAATATCTTCCGGCACTTTCATATAATATTGCACGGGCTGTAAAGTTTTCGGATCACGGTAAAGACCAATGTGGCCAACACGTGCCGAGGGGATTAAATCCAGCATGCCTTCCAGCAAACCGTTGCCCGCGCGCAACACCGAAACAATCACCAGTTTTTTGCCCTTGATCACTGGGGCTTCCATCGGTGCCACGGGCGTTTCGATGTGCATGGTGGTCATCGGCAAATCACGGGAAACTTCATAACCCAACAGCAAACTGATCTCACGCAACAACTGGCGAAACACCGCGGTGGGCGTTGCCTTGTCGCGCATCAAGCTCAGCTTGTGCAAAACCAGCGGGTGGTCAACAATGTGAAGATTGGGTGGGGCTTTGAATGTCATTTAGACATAATGCCGTGGTTTTAGGTCGATAAACAACTGTGACATTCAGGCTATCCACTTTTTTCTGAAATACCTTGCAAAATGAGGGCTAACCTACTATTTGGTAACATAGAGGGTTACACAATGTTAAACCAAGATTTCATCGTGCCAGCAGGCACGTCCATTGGCCACGTTCATTTGAAAGTGGCTGATATTCCGCGCGCCCTTGGCTTTTATTGTGGGATTTTGGGCTTTGAGCTTCAACAAAAATTTAACGATCAAGCTGCATTTATTTCGGCTGGTGGTTATCATCATCACATCGGCATGAACACGTGGGAAAGCAAAGGCGGAAATCCGCCTGCACCGGGCACAACCGGGCTTTATCACACTGCTATTCTCTATCCCACCATTGTGGATTTGGCCAACGCCTATAAGCGCGTGCTGACCCATGGGGTGGAACTTGATGGCGCGGCAGACCATGGTGTTTCTGTGGCGCTTTATTTGCGTGACCCCGACCAAAACGGCGTAGAGCTTTATTGGGATAAACCCAAAACCGAATGGCCCAAGGGCCCAGACGGAAAATTGGCCATGGTCAATTCTCGCGTCGATCTTCAATCACTACTCAACCAAGCAACCATCTAAAGGAAATAACAATGACAAAAATTCTCGTTCTTTACTATTCCGCCTGGGGCCACATGGAAGCCATGGCTTATGCCGCCGCTGAAGGTGCCAAGGAAGCTGGCGCTCATGTTGATGTAAAGCGTGTGCCAGAATTGGTGCCAGAAGATGTGGCAAAGTCGATGCATTACAAGCTTGATCAAAAAGCCCCCATCGCCAAGCCAGAAGAACTGGCTGATTATGATGGCGTTATTTTTGCATCAGGCACACGCTATGGCATGATGACAGCGCAAATGAAAAACTTCCTCGATCAAACTGGTGGTTTGTGGATGAAGGGCGCATTGATCGGCAAAGTAGGCTCGGTGATGACATCATCAGCCACACAACATGGTGGCCAGGAAGCAACTATTCTTTCATTCCACACTGTGCTTTTGCACCACGGCTTTTTGATTGCAGGCTTGCCCTATTCCTATCAAGGCCAGATGGGCCATGATGAAATTCGCGGCGGCTCACCTTATGGTGC
>JANXRO010000012.1 GCA_025356765.1 Hyphomicrobiales bacterium
AAAACAATGGGTGCCGTTTCTGCCCACGACGTTGTTTTGGGCGAGTTGACACTTCATGCCGAAGCTTCGCGCATCATCGATGTGTTGACATTTTTGGTCCAGAATGAAGACTGTCGCTTTGTAAGCTTCATCGACATTTGCGGCGCTGATTACCCTGAACGCGAAAACCGTTTTGATGTGGTTTATCATCTGCTCAGCCCCTATAAAAATCATCGCGTGCGCGTAAAAGTGCAGGTTGATGATGCAACCGAAGTGCCAACGGCATGTGGCGTGTTTCCTGCTGCTGACTGGTTTGAACGTGAAGTGTATGATCTTTATGGCGTGGTGTTTTCAGGCCACCCAGATTTGCGCCGCATCCTCACCGATTATGGTTTTTCTGGCCACCCCTTGCGCAAAGACTTCCCCGTAACTGGCCGTGTGGAAGTGCGTTACGACGATGAGAAAAAGCGCGTGGTTTATGAGCCTGTAAAACTGGTTCAAGAAATGCGCCAGTTTGATTATTTGTCACCTTGGGAGGGCACCGAATATGTGCTGCCGGGCGATGAGAAGGCCAAGCAATGACCGAACAAACCGTCCGCAATTTCACAATTAACTTCGGCCCGCAACATCCGGCGGCACACGGCGTTTTGCGCATGGTGCTGGAGCTTGATGGCGAAATTATCACGCGCGTTGATCCACATATCGGCCTGCTGCATCGCGGCACAGAAAAGTTGATCGAGCAAAAAACCTATCTGCAAGCCGTGCCTTATTTCGATCGCCTTGATTATGTGGCGCCAATGAATCAGGAACATGCTTTTGCTTTGGCAGTTGAAAAATTGCTTGGCATTACAGTGCCTAAGCGCAGCCAGTTGATCCGAATTCTCTTCTCGGAAATTGGCCGCGTAATGTCTCACCAAATGAATGTGTTAACCCAAGCGTTAGACGTTGGCGCACTAACGCCAATTCTGTGGGGCTTTGAAGAGCGTGAAAAACTTCTTGGCTTTTATGAACGCGCTTCAGGCAGCCGTATGCACGCTGCCTATATCCGCCCCGGTGGCGTGCACCAAGATTTGCCGCAAAAGCTGATCGACGATATTGGCCATTTCTGTGATGTGCACCCCGCCAAAATTGATGATGTGGAAACGCTTCTCACTGAAAACCGCATTTTCAAACAACGCAATGTTGATATTGGTGTTGTGTCGCTTGAAGATTGTTTCAAATGGGGCTTCTCTGGCGTCATGGTGCGTGGCAGCGGCGCTGCATGGGATTTGCGCAAAAGCCAACCCTATGAATGTTATTCTGAAATGGAATTTGATATTCCCATCGGCAAGAATGGCGACAATTATGATCGTTATTTGATCCGCGTTCAGGAGATGCGTGAGTCGATCAAAATTATGAAGCAATGTGTAAACATGCTTTCAAGCCCAGCTGGCCAAGGTCCCATTTCAACACTCGATGGAAAAGTTGTGCCGCCAAAACGTGGCGAAATGAAACGATCAATGGAAGCATTGATCCACCATTTCAAACTTTATACTGAAGGTTATAAAGTTCCCGCTGGTGAAGTGTATGTCGCCGTTGAAGCGCCCAAGGGCGAGTTTGGTGTTTATCTAGTCAGCGATGGCAGCAACAAACCCTATCGATGCCGCCTGCGCGCCCCGGGCTTTGCCCATTTGCAGGCGATGGATTTCATGTGCCGCGGCCATCAATTGGCGGATGTGAGCGCTGTGTTGGGTTCACTTGATATTGTTTTTGGTGAGGTAGATCGGTGAGTGTTCGTCGTTTAGATCCTGTCCAACCTGCAAGCTTTTCTTTCACGCCCGACAATTTGTCTTGGGCTAAAAAAACCATTGCTAAATTTCCCACTGGCAAACAAGCCTCTGCCGTCATCCAACTTTTGTGGCGCGCCCAAGAACAGAATGATGGTTGGGTGTCTCGCCCCGCCATTGAATATGTGGCGCAAATGCTGGGCTTAAGCTTCATTCGCGTTTATGAAGTGGCCACGTTTTACACCATGTTCCAACTCTCGCCCGTGGGCCGCAAGGCGCATATTCAAGTGTGCGGCACAACGCCTTGCATGTTGCGCGGGTCAGAAGATTTGATGGACGTGTGCAAAAAGCACATTCACCCTGAACCACATCACATTTCCGCTGATGGCAATATGTCATGGGAAGAAGTTGAATGTTTGGGCAGCTGCGTGAACGCGCCCATGATCCAAGTGTGGAACGACACTTACGAAGACCTTACACCCGAAACTTTGGAAAAGCTTTTGGCCGATTTTCAAGCTGGCAAGGCTGTGAAAGCTGGCCCACAAAATGGCCGACAATTTTCCATGGCGATTGATGGGGCATCGACGCTGACTGATAAAACACTGTATAATAAACAACGCACATTCACTCGTGTTGAAGCTCCGCCACCGCCAGTAGTGGCACCAGCCGCCGCCGCTCCACCAGCTGCGACACCAGCGCCTGTCGCAATACCAGCCGCTGTTGTAGTCGCAGTCACAACCAATAAACCTGTCATCACACGCGTTGCCAAAATTGCAGAAGTTAAAGCAGCCCCCGCAAAGCGCGAAGCGGGCAAGCCAGAACTTTTGAAAAAGCCGCGCGCTGGCAGCAAAGCCGATGATCTAAAACTCATCTGGGGCGTTGGCCCCGCGTTTGAAAAACTGCTGAACAAAGTGGGCGTGTGGCACTTTGATCAAGTGGCATCATGGAATGCCGCTGACATCAAACATGTGGATGCACTTCTCAAAGGCTTTCATGGCCGCATCGCCCGTGATGAATGGGTGAAACAAGCCAAGAAGCTGGCCAAAGGTTGGCGACCAGACAATGCTGTTGGTGACAAACCATCCGAACCAAAGAAAGCGAAGAAATAAGCCATGCTCGCTGATAAAGATCGCATTTTTACAAACCTCTATGGCCAGCATGATTGGGGCTTAGAGGGTGCCAAACAACGCGGCTGTTGGGTGGATACCAAAAGCTTCATCGACAAGGGCCGTGATTGGATTGTGAATGAAGTGAAAGCCTCCGGCCTTCGTGGCCGTGGTGGCGCTGGCTTTCCCACTGGATTGAAATGGAGCTTCATGCCAAAGGTTGTGGGCGAACGCCCGCATTATCTGGTTGTGAATGCCGATGAGTCTGAGCCTGGCACATGCAAAGACCGTGAGATTATTCGCCATGATCCACATTTGCTGGTGGAAGGCTGTTTGCTGGCCGGCATGGCCATGGCCTGTAACGTTGGCTATATCTATGTGCGCGGCGAATATATTCGTGAGCGTGAACGCCTTCAAGCCGCTATTGACCAAGCCTATGAAGCCCGCCTGATCGGCAAGAACAACATTCATGGCTGGGACTTTGATCTCTATGTTGCCCACGGTGCTGGCGCATATATTTGCGGCGAAGAAACCGCCATGCTTGAAAGCTTGGAAGGCAAAAAA
>JANXRO010000013.1 GCA_025356765.1 Hyphomicrobiales bacterium
GTTTTTGCCTTATCTTTCCGGTGAGAGAACTCCGGTTGGAGACAGCCAAATTCGCGGTGCGTTCTTGGGGCTGGCCCATGAAAGCGATGTAAATGAAATGACGCATGCGGTGCTTGATGGCGTGGCTTTTGCCTTGCGCGATTCATTTGAAGCGCTGAACGCGGCAGGGGCTGATGTTAAACGCCTAATGGCTGTGGGCGGCGGCACCCATTCAGAAATTTGGCTTAAAATTATCGCCACAGTTTTAGGCGTGCCGATTGATTTGCCCGTTGCGGGTGATGTGGGCGGTGCCTTTGGTGGTGCGCGCATGGCGATGATTGCAGCCACCGGGCAAGATTTCAAAACCGTTTGTACGCCACCAAAAATTGCCAAAACCATTCTGCCCGAAACCAAGGCCCAAGCAGCCTATGCCGCAGCCTATCAAACCTATACCAAAATTTATCCAGCCATTAAGGGATTGTCTCATGTCTAAATTCTATTCGATTTCAGAACCGATTAAATTCGAAGGCCCAAATGCAACAAGCGCATTGGCCTATCGTTGGTATAATCCATCGCAAAAAGTTTTGGGCAAAACCATGCGCGACCATCTGCGCTTTGCTGTTTGCTATTGGCACACGCTGTGCTGGCCGGGCGGCGATCCATTCGGTGGTGAAACGTTCAATCGCGCGTGGCACCATGATGCTGACCCAATGAACGCGGCCAAAACCAAAACTGAAATTCTGTTTGAAACGCTGCGTTTGCTTGATATTGATTTCTTCACCTTCCATGATCTTGATATCGCACCCGAAGGCAAGACGCTGCAGGAATTCAACGCCAATGTTTCTGCCATTGCCAAAATCCTTGAAAAAGGCATGGCCAAGCACAATAAAAAATAGCTGTGGGGCACAGCGAACATGTTCTCCAACCGCCGCTTCATGGCGGGTGCTGCCACCAATCCTGATCCTGATGTATTTGCTTATTGTGCAGCCCAGGTGAAGCACGCGCTTGATATTACCCATGATCTGGGTGGCGAAAATTATGTGATGTGGGGCGGTCGTGAAGGCTATGAATCTTTGATCAACACCAAGATTGGCCAAGAGCTTAAACAAGCCGGGCGGTTCTTGTCTTTGGTGGTTGAATATAAACACAAGATTGGTTTTAAAGGCCCCATCCTTATTGAACCCAAGCCCAAGGAACCATCAACCCATCAATATGATTATGATGTGGCATCAATCTATGGGCTTCTCAAATCCTATGGCCTTGAAAATGATGTGAAGATGAACATCGAACAGAACCATGCCATTTTGGCGGGCCACACTTTTGAACATGAAATTGCGCTTGCCTCTTCACTGGGCATTTTTGGATCACTTGATCTTAATCGTGGTGGCTATCAAGTGGGTTGGGATACTGATCAATTTGCGATGAATGTGCCAGAACTTACGTTGATGATGATTGAAGTTTTGCGCGCCGGAGGTTTTACCACAGGTGGCATGAATTTTGACGCTAAAATCAGACGCCAATCAATTGACCCTGATGATATTCTATATGCCCATGTTGCCTCGATGGATGCTTGTGCGCAGGGGCTTTTGAAGGCCGCGCAGATTGTCGATGAAGGCAAGCTCGACACTGAAGTGAACAAGCGTTACGCCAAGTGGAGCGAACCACAAAACCACGCCATGCTTGAAAAAGGCGCAACGCTGGATGGCATTGCGGCGCGCGTTCACAGTGAAAAAATTGAACCGCAACCAAAATCAGGCAGGCAAGAATATCTTGAAGGTTTGCTGAACCGATAATTGCCTAGGTTAATATAATACCACGTTCGGCAAAACTTGTTCTTGTGGCCGCAGCAGTTCCGCCCATGTCGATGGCGCGGGTTGCGGCCTCAATCACCTCAACGTCAAAACCCAAAGCCTTGGCATCTTCTGCCGAATATCTTACGCAATAATCAAAAGCCAAACCAACCAAAGTCACCGCTGTAAATCCGCGCTCTTTGAGATAGCCACCAAGTCCCGTCGGGGTTTTATGATCATTTTCAAAAAACGCTGAATATGAATCAATAGCCTGCCTAAATCCTTTGCGGATGATCAGTTCAGCATGGGGCACATCAAGGCTTTGATGAAACTCAGCACCACCAGAACCAATAATACAATGATCAGGCCACAAAGTTTGCGGGCCATAAGGCATTTCAATTTGTGAAAAAGGTTGGGCCGCTTTGTGTTGCGAAGCAAAGGATGAATGATTGGCCGGATGCCAGTCTTGTGTCAGCACCACATGCTTGTGTTGTGTTGCAAGCCTGTTGATCAACGGTATAATTTCATCACCGCCGTTTACAGCCAATAAGCCGCCCGGACAAAAATCATTTTGCGGGTCTATGACAAGAAAAACGCTGTTTTTCATTTTGCGTTGAGGGCGGCCGCGCAGCCTTTAAAAGCCGGAAATGGATCCGTAATCACATAAAGCGGAATGCGCTTCATCAATTCCGTCAAGCGGCCTTTTTCTTCGAATACGGCACGATACTTAGGTTCCTGCAATCGCTTCACCAATGATGGAACAATGCCGCCTGCCAAATAGACCCCGCCACGGGCTTGCAGAGCCATGCCCATATCGCCCGCCACACGCATCAAGAACGTCATGAAATGATCAAGGGCTTTGGATGCATCACCGTCTTGGCCCGCAACACCAGCATTTAATACTTGCTCTGGCGTGGTGTATTTGGGTTTATCACACACTGCGTGATACAGCGCTAAAAGCCCGGGGCCTGTTAAAACATCTTCCACTTCGGAAAATTTGTCTTTTCCCATGATCTTGTCTTTCAGGGCCAACTCTTCCTGCGTGACAACAGGCAATGTCACATGGCCCATTTCGCCAGCAATGGGCATCCATTCGCCATGGGGCAAGGGGGCTAAAGCGGCACCACCCAAACCAGTTCCCGGGCCCAACACAATTTTCACATGCGGCTTTGGTGCAATGTCGCCGCCAATTTGCACCAAGCCATCAGCGGCAATGTGGGGCAGCGACCAAGCCAATGCCTCAAAATCATTCAACAGCCGAAAGCGTTTTGCCCGTGCCGCCTTACGCAAAGATTCTGCACTGAATGTCCACGCACGGTTGGTCAACGTTATAGTTTCACGATCAACCGGTGCTGCCACGTCCACTGCGGCTGCCGCCAATTCGCTGACGGCCATTTTATCAAGGTAATGCGAAATTGCGGCCTCTAGCC
>JANXRO010000015.1 GCA_025356765.1 Hyphomicrobiales bacterium
TCTTTGCGCTTTGATACTGTGGGCACGCCCACGTCCCATTGTGCATCGCCCGGTGTCCACACAAAGGCATCATTCTCAATCACAATCACTGTGGTGCGATCTGTGGTTTTTGCCCAATCAAGCGCTTGATCAAATTCAGCCAGGCTTGAAGCCTTGCGTGCAAGGGCACCCATCGATTCTGCGTGTTTCACAAAATCCACATGGAAAACGTTCGTCACATTGCAATCTTTAATCAGGTTATTATAGCTCTCGCCACCTTTGAAGTTTTGCAGACGATTGATAACGCCATAGCCGCCGTTGTCACAAATGATCACAATCATCTTGTGGCCGGTCAACACAGTTGAATAAATATCTGAATTCATAATCAGATAAGATCCATCACCCACCATCACAAAGGTGTTGCGCGTCGGGTCTGCCATGGCAGCGCCCCAACCACCCGCCACTTCATAGCCCATGCAGCTAAAACCATATTCCACATCAAATGTGTTGGGTGATTTTACCCGCCAAACTTTGTTCAGTTCGCCCGGCAAACCACCCGCAGCGCCCACAACATAATCACGTGCCTCGGCCTTGTCGCTTACCATGCCAACAATTTGGCCATAGGTTGCCACAGCGGCATTGGTTGGTTTTTTATAGCCATCGACTGCGGCGTTCCAAATAGCCATTTCGTCTTGGCCTTTTTTCGTCCAGCTTGAAGGCACCTTATAATCCTTCATGCCCAAAACCAGTTCTTCCATCGTCACTTTTGCGTCACCCACAACGGCCACGGCGCGGTGTTTGACAGCATCATAACGTGCGGCATTGATGGAAACGAATTGCGCATCATGGCGAAAACACGTCCAAGAACCCGTGGTGAAATCTTGCAGCCGTGTGCCGATGGCAAGGATAACATCAGCCTCTGCCGCTATATTATTGGCGGAAGTGGAACCCGTAACCCCCATTGGCCCCACATAGGTGGCATGGGAATGCACGATGGATGCTTTGCCCGCCATGGTTTCGCAAATCGGAATGCCATGATCAGCCGCAAATTTCGCAACAATGGCCTCGGCACCTGAATAACGCACGCCACCGCCTGAAATGATCAAAGGCTTTTTGGCAGATTTTAAAACGTCGATCGCTTGTGCAAGCCTTTTTACATCAGGCCTGTTGCGGGCAATCTCGTGGATCGTGGGTTCAAAGAATGCATCTGGATAATCAAAGGCCAGTTCTTGAATGTCTTGTGGCAGGCCGATAAAAGCTGGGCCGCAATCTGCGGGATCAAGCATCGTGGCCACAGCTTGGGGAAGCGACGAGATAATCTGTTCAGGATGGGTTATCCTATCCCAATAGCGCGAAACGGGTTTGAAAGCATCATTCACCGTGGTGGATGGAACGCCATAATGTTCCACCTGTTGCAAAACCGGATCAGGCCTTCGATTAACAAACGTGTCGCCCGCCAAAATGAGAATGGGCAGGCGGTTGGCATGGGCCACACCTGCTGCTGTAATCATATTGGTGGCACCCGGGCCAACCGATGAAGATGCAATCATAATTTGGCGGCGCAATTTGGCCTTGCCAAAGGCCACCGCCGCAAGCGCCATGGATTGTTCGTTTTGGCCGCGCCACACGGGCAATTTGTCTTTCACCTCAACCAGCGCCTCTGAAAGGCACGTTACGTTGCCATGGCCAAATATGCCGAACATTCCTGGAAACAATTGTTCCTTTTTACCGTCAATTAAAATGAATTGGTTGATGAGATATTTAACCAAGGCCTGTGCCATGGTAAGGCGGGTGGTGGACATGACTGCTCCTATCTAAAAGGTAAATTCTGTCGTGGTCAGGCTATTTGCAGAAAAACTGTTTTATCGAAAGTGTTTTGTGGAATATCTGTTCTGAAACTATCATTTTCACTCTGAAAGCCCAATATGCCCCATATTTTGATTGCCGGAAAAATCCACCAAGCAGGCCAAGAATTGTTGCGCGCGGCCAAAGGCTTCACCTTTGACACGGTGGCAGAGGTGAGTTTGGCAAGTTACGCACCCTTAATGCCCAATGCTGATGCGCTTTTGTTACGAACACAACCTTTAAATGCTGATTTAATCGAAGCTTCGCCCAAGCTTAAAATCGTTTCGCGTCATGGCGTTGGCTATGATGCGGTGGATGTGGATGCATTGAACACGCGCAAAATTCCGCTGGCCATTGTGGGTGATGTAAACTCTCGCGCGGTGGCAGAACATACTTTGGCCCTCATGCTTTCTGCCGCCAGAAGGTTGGTAGCCCACGATCAGGCAGCAAAAACCGGCCATTGGAATTTGCGCAATCAATTTGATGCAGTGGAGCTGGATGGCAAAACGCTTTTGGTTTGTGGCTTCGGTCGCATCGGGCGGCGCGTGGCGGAACTGGCCAAGGCATTTGGCATGGAAATTCATGCTTATGATCCCTTTGTATCGGCCGCAGCGCTGCGCGAAACCCGGGCAACGCCTGAGCCAGATTTAAAGGCGGCTTTGGCGCAAGCTGATTATGTTTCGCTGCATATGCCGGGCGTTAAAGGTGCAATTTTGGGTGAACAGGAATTGGCGGTGATGAAACCCTCTGCAATTATTATCAATGCCGCGCGTGGCGGCTTGGTGGATGAACTGGCACTTGATAACGCTTTGCGCGCCCGCAAAATTTATGGCGCGGCGTTTGACGTATTGGTGCAAGAGCCACCGGATGATGATAACCCGCTGCTTTCCAACCCACATTTCACGCTGAGCCCCCACATGGCGGGCCTGACGCAAGAATGCGCCAAGCGCATGGCAATTTCTGCAGCACAAAATATTGTGAATTATTTCGCCGGAAAACTTGATCCGAAGCTGGTTGTGAATGCTGAGGCGGTGTTTTGAAAATTTCAGATTTTATAAACACCAATCACGACATATTGGCAGATCTTGCCCCATGGTTTGCCACCTATAATTCTGAACAGATTATTCGGAAGTTGATTGCGACCCAAGACACAGATTTTATTTTTGAGAATGGCAACGCCATCCACAAAACAAGTGTTATTGAAAATGGCGTTGTGGTCAAAGGCGCGGTATTTATCGGCCCCAATTGCCTTGTGGCTGCGGGTGCCTATTTGCGTGGCGGCGTATGGTTGCAAAGCAATGTTATTATAGGCCCGCATTGTGAGGTGAAATCATCTTACTTTTTCAAAGGCTCTAAAGTTGCGCATTTAAGTTTTGTGGGTGATTCTGTTATTGGCCACCGGGCTAACATTGAAGCGGGCGCCATGTTGGCCAATTACCGCAACGAGAAAACCGACAAGATCATTCGCTTTCACTTCAATGCCAATGTTATCAACACTGGCGTTGATAAGTTTGGCGCAATTGTGGGCGATGATGTGCGCATTGGTGCCAATGCGGTTGTTGCTCCGGGGGCAGCACTTCTGCCCAACACCATTGTCAAACGTTTGGAACTTGTGGATCAAGCATAATGTTCACTCCGCTGATTGATACGCTTCCAGCTTCCGTTCCCTTTGTGGGGCCAGAAGCGCTTGAACGAAAATCCGCCAGCAAAATTATCGCACGCATTGGTGCCAATGAAAACGTGTTTGGGCCTGCTCCTTCTGTGATCGCAGCTATCAACGCCAATGCCCCAGACGTGTGGAGTTATGGCGATCCTGAAAATTTTGCGGTGAAAGCAGCACTTGCCGCGCATCTTAATATATCAGTCGACAACATCGCCGTGGGCGAGGGCATTGACGGTTTGTTTGGCCTTGCGGTGCGCTTGTTTGTTGAACCGGACACGAAAGTTTTAACGTCCTTGGGCGCTTATCCCACATTCAAT
>JANXRO010000258.1 GCA_025356765.1 Hyphomicrobiales bacterium
ATTTCAAAGCGTTCGATCCACTGACGAAATGATATAATCTTTTATCAGCGGCTTTCCGCTTGGTATGGTTTTCGATTGCATTGGCAGTGGCGGCATTGCTGGCCTCTGAAATACTGGCCCAAAAAATGCGCCGCAAGCGCCACTGATAAAAGATTACATCATTTCGTCAGTGGATCAAACGCCTTGAAGTGCTTCGAAAGCTTCAGGCCTTGCTGTTGATAGTTGGAATTCAGGCTTTGGCCATAGACCACATCGGGTGGCTCGGTCAGCGGCTCATAGACGAGGCGACCTATGATTTGTGCATCTTCCAATATAAATGGCACTTCGTGGCTTCGCACTTCCAAAACTGCTCTGGCCCCTTCGCCATGGCCAGAGACATGGCCAAAGCCTGGATCAAAGAAGCCTGCATAATGCACACGAAATTCACCCACCAACGGATTATAGGGCACCATTTCGGCGGCGTGGGTTGGCGGAATGCGCACGGCCTCGCGGCTGGCCAAAATGTAAAACTGATCAGGGTCTAATATCAGCGAACCTTTTTGCCAGATGGGTTCCCAATAATCCAAAACTTCAAGGCCTGCTTTTTTATCAACATCCACCAAAGCGGAATGGCGCTTGGCGCGAAAGCCAATTGGTTCACCGGCTTTGATGCCCGCCAGATCAACGCTTAAGGCCAAGCCGCCTTCGATGTTTACTTCACCATGGGTGATCAAGGCTTCCTTGGCATGAAGGGCGCGAATTAAATCATCGGTAGCCAAGCTTGCACCGCTGCGAAACCGAATTTGTGAAAGCCTCGACCCTTGTCTGGCAAGAATTGGAAATGTGCGCGGAGAGATCTCAGCATAGAGCGGGCCATCATAATTTTCGGCCACGTTGTCGAACTCTTGGGCAAAATCTGTAATCACGCGGGTGAAAATATCTAACCTGCCGGTTGAACTTTTCGGATTGGCGGCAGCAGAAATGCCTTTGGGCAATTTCAAACTTTCAAGCAGCGGCACAATATAAACACATCCGGTTTCCAGAACGGTGCCTTCGCGCAAATCCATTTCATGCAGCACAAGATTTTTCAGTTTTTCTGCAACGGTGAATTTAGGCCCTGGCAGAAAAGAAGCCCGAACACGATAGGCTTTTGGCCCCAGGCGCAAATCCAAACTTGCGGGTTGTATCTGATCATGATCAACTGGTTTTGCCAGTTTGATAAAACCTTGATCGCAAAAAAGCGCAATTTGTTTTGCAGGCAAAATGCCCGCTTTATGAGATGTTGAAACCATGTGCCCTTTTGGCGGGAAAGGCCTTGGCCTTGCAAGCCCCTTTGAGAACACGTGGAAAACTCGCGAAATTAATGTGAGACAGGTTGAATTTGCTCTGCTAGGGTTTTTACAAAACAAGCCAAAGAGCTTGACGTGAAGGGGGTGGTGTAGATGAATTTGGTTCTTAAAACCGTGTTGCAACGATTGGGCTTGGGGTTAATCACTCTCTTTGCCGTTTCGATTATTATTTTCTCGTCGCTGCAAATGCTGCCGGGCGGTTATGCTCAAAATATTCTGGGCCAAGGTGCCACGCCTGAAACTGTCAAGAATTTCAACCATGAACTGGGCCTCGATAGGCCAGCCACCGTGCGGTATGTTGAATGGATTGGCAATGCCGTTCGCGGAGATTTTGGCAATTCTTATTCTGGCACGACAGGCACAATTAAACGCAGCGTTTCGGCAATCATTGGCCCGAGGCTTTTCAACACATTTTTTCTGGCGTCAATGGCGGCAATCATTGCGGTTCCACTTTCATTAGCTTTGGGCTTGTTGGCGGCACTTTATCGCAACTCGTGGTATGATCGCATTATCAACTCGGTGACGCTGACCACAATTGCAATGCCGGAATTTTTTATTGCTTATATTCTGGTATTTGTTTTTGCGGTTAAGCTGCGGTGGTTTTCTCCCTTGTCCACAGTTGGCGAACACACGCCGTTTCTTGAGCATATCTATCGGGCCGCTTTACCGGCATTGACCATGACATTGGTGATTGTTGCACACATGATGCGGATGACACGCGCTTCTGTGCTCAACTTGCTTTCAAGCCCTTATATTGAAATGGCCCAGCTTAAAGGCGCTTCAAAGGCTTATGTTATTTTGCGCCATGCTTTACCCAATGCGTGGGCGCCTATTGCCACGGTTGTTGCATTCAACCTGGCTTATCTTGTTGTTGGTGTGGTTGTTGTTGAAGTGGTTTATGTTTACCCCGGCATCGGCCAAATGATGGTGGACGCCGTTTCCAGCCGCGACATGCCCGTTGTGCAAGCTTGCGCTTTGATCTTTGCTGCTACTTACATCACGCTGAACTTATTGGCCGATATTATTTCGATCACGACAAACCCAAGATTGTTGCATCCAAAATGACCACAGCACCCACCCCTTTACGTGTTATCAAAGCGCGCCGTACCTATTATGAAAACGTGGTGCGCACCTTGAAAACTGCGCCGATCAGCGCGTGGTTTGGCATGATTGTTATTCTTATTTATGCAATTTTTGCAATCTTTGCGCCGTGGCTTGCACCGCATGATCAATCTGAAATTATCGGCAAAGCCTATCAACCCGCAGGCGAAGCCTGTTGGCTGGGCTGCGACCAGATTGGCCGCGATATGTATTCACGTCTTATTTATGGCGCGCGCAACACCATTGGCATTGCTTTAATCACGACGCTGATTTCATTCATGGTGGGTGGTTCGTTGGGCGTGTTGGCGGCCCTTCAAAGAGGTTGGCTTGACCAGGGCATCTCACGCGTGGTTGACGCATTCTTGGCAATTCCGGTCTTGATTTTCGCTTTGATGATGTTGGCCGTAGTGGGCAAAAGCATTGTCAACCTGGTGATCATTTTGGCTCTGCTTGATTCAACCCGCGTGTTTCGCTTGGCGCGTGCTGTGGCGCTGAATTCAGTGGTGATGGATTATGTTGAGTCGGCCAAACTGCGCGGCGAAAAAATGAGCTGGATTGTTTTTAAAGAAGTTGTTCCCAACATTCTGCCGCCGCTGATCACTGAATTTGGCTTGCGGTTTTGTTTCGTGTTTTTGACAATTGCGGCCCTTTCGTTTTTGGGTGTGGGTGTGCAACCGCCCACAGCCGATTGGGGTTCGATGGTGGCTGACAGCAAAACGCTGATCAATTTTCCTGTCACCACGTTTCCTTATATTCCAGCGCCATTTTATCCTGCTGGGGCCATTGCACTTTTAACGGTGGCTGTGAATTTTGTCGTAGATTGGTTTTTACAAAGAACTTCGGGGCTGCGCGATGGCGAATGACACAAAACGTGTGAAGGGTGATATCCTTCTCGAAATCAAAGGCCTGAAAATTGACGGCAAGTCTGATGATCAATGGAAGCCCATTATCAAAGGCATTGATTTAACTTTGCGGCGCGGCGAGGTTCTGGGCCTGATTGGTGAATCAGGTGCTGGCAAATCCACGCTGGGTCTTGCGGCCATGGCGTTTGCTAGGCCTGGCTGTCGCATTACGGCTGGCACAATTGTGTTTGATGGCATGGATTTAACTGCGGCTGATGAGGCGCAAAAGCGGGGCTTGCGCGGCTCTCGCATTGCTTATGTTGCGCAAAGTGCAGCGGCGTCTTTCAACCCGGCACACCGGATTTTGGAACAGACGATTGAAACCGCCATTACCCACAATATCATGCCACGCGAAAAGGCAGAGACAGATGCGCGCGATTTATACAAGCGCCTGCAACTGCCAAACCCTGATACGATTGGCACGCGCTTTCCGCACCAAGTGTCAGGCGGCCAATTGCAACGTGCGATGACGGCCATGTCGATGTCGTGCAGGCCTGATCTTATCATTTTTGATGAACCCACCACAGCCCTTGATGTGACAACGCAAGTGGAAGTTCTGGCAGCCATGCGCAACATTGTGGAACAGTTCAACACTGCCGCAATTTATATCACGCATGATCTGGCCGTAGTGGCGCAAATGGCGCATCGCATTATGGTGTTGCGCTATGGCAATTTGGTTGAAGAGGCGCCAACACGTGAAATGTTGAAGCAGCCCACGCAGGATTATACCAAATCACTTTGGGCTGTTCGCAAGCTGGAAAAACCTGAATCGCCCAACAGCGACATTGTACTCAGCATCAACCACGTTGACGCCAGCTATGGCGGCAAAGTTAAAGTGTTGGATGATGTTTCGGTTCAAGTTCCGCGCGGCCGCACAGTGGCTGTTGTGGGTGAATCAGGGTCTGGCAAATCGACATTGGCGCGCGCCATCACGGGTCTTCTGCCTATTTCGGCGGGCGACATCAGCTTTAACGGCAAAAAACTTTCGCGAGCCCTGATTGATCGTGATCGGGACACGTTGCGGCGCATTCAAATGATTTATCAATCGGCCGATACGGCTTTGAACCCGCGCCAACGGGTGCGTGATATTATTGGCCGCCCGCTTGAATTTTATTTAGGTCTTAAAGGTGCCGATCGTGACCGCAAGGTTGTGTCCCTCCTTGAATCAATCGAGCTTGATGAAACGTATATTGATCGTTTTCCGAGTGAGCTTTCAGGTGGCCAGAAGCAACGCGTTTCAATTGCGCGCGCTTTGGCAGCCGAACCTGAGTTGATTATTTGTGATGAAGTAACCTCAGCGCTTGACCAGATTGTGCAAGAAGAAATTTTGAAGCTGTTGATGAAGCTGCAGAAAGATACCAATGTGACGTATCTGTTCATCACGCATGACATTGCCACCGTGCGCGCCATTTCAGATGAAATTGTGGTGATGCATAAAGGCAAGGTTGTTCAACAGGGTTTGAAATCAAAAGTTCTCAATCCGCCCTATCCGGCTTACACGGAACTTCTGTTGTCGTCCGTGCCAGAGATGGACCCAGATTGGTTGACGAATTTGTTGAAAAAGCGCGCGAAGGCCTAACAAGCTGCCAGAACCTGGGGCAAGGCTTTGGCCAATGCGTCTAAGTGTTCAGGTGTTCCACAAGAAATTCGTATACAGCGATTCAAGGGCGCAACGCCTGGCATTCTGATAAATATGCCGTGGCCCAAAAGACCGTCAACAATTTTTCTGGCATAAGTTCCATCTTGGCCACAATCCACCGCCACAAAATTGGTGGCCGAAGTGATGGGCTTTAAACCGTTTTGAAGTGCAATTTCATAAATGCGTTGGCGGGATTTTTCGACTTCGCTCACAACATGGTTCAACCATGCTTGGTCTTTCAATGCTGCCACGGCCGCCACTTGTGAAAGCCTGCCCACGCCAAAATGATTGCGGATTTTATCAAAGGCCTTGATCACATCTGCGTGGCCAATGCAGTAGCCCACACGCATACCAGCCAGACCATAGGCCTTTGAAAATGTGCGAAAGCGCAAAAGGTTTTTTCGCCCCACATCAAGCTTGGGCATTGTGCCAGCGGGCGCAAATTCGCTATAGGCTTCATCCAACATCAGCACCGTTTCTGTTGGCGTTTCTTCGATTAGCCGCTGAATTTCATGTGCTGGCCAACAGGTGCCCATGGGATTGTCGGGGTTGGAAAAATATAAAATGCGCGGGCGGTGGTGCTTTGCCAAAGCGATCAATGATGACGGGTCTTCTTGGTCGGCAATGTAAGGTGTTGTCAGCAACGTTCCGCCAAAACCGTGCACATGAAAATTGAATGTGGGATAAGCGCCCAAGGACGTTAAAACTTTCGTGTCCGGTTCAACAAACAAGCGCACCGCAAGGCCAAACAAACCGTCAATGCCCTCGCCCACGGCGATGTTGTCGACTGATATATTAAGATGCGCGGCAAG
>JANXRO010000261.1 GCA_025356765.1 Hyphomicrobiales bacterium
CACGCACCTCATATTCCACATCTTGCGTCACTGGGCCTTGGTGCGGCGGCCCTTGTGGCAGGCGGTGTTGATCCATTTCCAACGGCGAAAATTATTGGGCGTTATGGTGCTGCCACGGAAGTGTCACGCGGCAAGGATACAATCACCGGCCATTGGGAAATTGCCGGAGTGCCTTTGGATAAAGATTGGGGCTATTTTCCACAAACCATTCCAGCCTTTCCACAATGCTTTTTGGATGAGGTGATCAAACGCTGCACTCTGCCGGGTTTTTTGTGCTTGGGCCACGCTTCAGGCACGCAAGTGATTGAAGACTTTGGTGAGGAACATTTAAAATCTGGCAAACCGATTATTTATACCAGTGCGGATAGCGTTATTCAAATTGCCGCGCATGAAAAACATTTTGGCTTGCAGCGGCTTTACGATGTGTGTGCTGTGGCGCGTGAACTTTCTTTTGCGCTGAATATCGGGCGTGTTATCGCGCGGCCCTTTGTGGGAGAGACAGCCCAAACATTTGAACGCACGGGCAACCGCAAGGATTATTCGGTTTTGCCCCCGCATCCAACTTTGCTGAATGTGTTGAGTGAGGCGGGCCGTGATGTGGTGTGTATTGGCAAGATTGGTGACATCTATGCACATTCAGGCACGGGCCGCGAAATCAAAGTGTCGGGCATGGATATGTTAACACAAACCACTTTCGACGAAATGCCCAAGCTGAAAGACGGTGGCTTTCTGATGGTGAACTTTGTGAACTTCGACACCGATTTTGGCCACAGGCGCGATGCCGCGGGCTATTCCACATTGCTGGAATATTTTGATCTGTGGTTGGGCGAGGCAATTGCACTGTTGGCGCCAGGCGATCATTTGGTGATTACAGCTGACCACGGCAACGACCCAACGTTTAAAGGCACAGACCACACGAGAGAACGCGTGCCCGTGTTATGGTTCAACACCCGCCAGCAGGCGGGCAGTGTGGGCTTACGCAAAAGCTTTGCCGATATCGGCCAAACGATTGCGGGCTTGCTGGGCGTTGGCCCCTTGAAAGCCGGAACAAATTTTTAGTTCTCGCGTTTTAACACGGCCCGCAAAACATCTTTCACGCCAATCGCACCCGCAAATGTATTATCATCATTGAACAGGGCAACAGGTGCTGTTTCAGATTTGTGCATGGCCAGCATGACGGTTTTTAAACTTGTACCTGGCGTTGCCCAAAACACCGGACGAGACTTTGCAGCAAACGTTACATCAGCATCAACACACGATGTCCATTCGGCAACGCCACCATCGCGTTCAACGGAAGTGACGCGGTTGTCTTTGCCCAGTTTGAACCGTGTGGTTTTGCGCCGATCAAGCCAAATCCAACCACCCTTGTCTTTTTCCAATTCATGCAAGCCCCGCATCACATTCCACGCGGTGAGAACCGAGAGAGGATTCACATTGGCAATAAACTCGCGCACATAATCATTGGCGGGGCGCAGCACAATATCTTCCGGGCGGCCAGATTGCACAATGCGCCCGCCTTCCATGATGGTGATAGTGTTGCCAATTTTAAGGGCTTCTTCCAGATCATGGCTGACGAAGATGATGGTTTTTTTCAAGGTTTTTTGCAGTTGCAAAAGCTCGTCTTGAAGCTTGGTGCGAATTAGTGGATCAAGCGCTGAGAAGGGCTCATCCATCAACAAGATTGGCGCTTCCGTGGCAAAGGCCCGGGCCAGCCCCACACGCTGCTGCATGCCGCCTGAAAGTTCATGGGCGTGTTTATTGGCCCATTGATCAAGGCCCACAAGCTTCAATTGCTTGTCAACGCGGGCCTTGCGTTCAGCATCAGGCACACCCGCCAATTCCAAACCCAGCCCCACATTTTCAGCCACCGTGCGCCATGGCAACAGGGCAAATTGTTGAAACACCATGGCCACTTGTTTTTGCCGCACACGGCGCAAGGTTGGCTCATCACAACTGACAACATCAATCATCTTGCCGCTGTCACGCACCAGAACCGAACCGCGAGTGACTTCATTGAGGCCGTTCACAGCCCGAAGCAAAGTGGATTTGCCTGAACCTGAAAGCCCCATCAAAACCGAAATCTCGCCTTCCTTCACATTCAGGTTGGCCCCGGCAGCGCCCAAGACACAATTGGTTTTAGCCAAAATTTCGGCACGGGTTTT
>JANXRO010000298.1 GCA_025356765.1 Hyphomicrobiales bacterium
GCAAAAATATATTCGCCATAAGAGTTTAGAACGGCAACGTTTGCGGCGCGATCTTCCACCAAAATTGTGGGGCTGGCACTCAGCGGCGTTATCATCAATCCAACCAAGGCAGCGGCAAGGCCCGCGAAGCGAAATTTCCCAATGCCAATGGAAAGTGTTGCTATGCCAAAAAAGATCAACATAATGCCAAAAATATTGGGCTGGTGGATCAACACATTTGCGCCGGGCCAACTGGCAACAGTGTCTGAAACCAGCATGGTGAGCCAAAGGCCAAATTCCATCACTTTCAATGGCAGGTATTCCAAGCCCAAGGGCATGGCCAATGTGGCAACGAGCGCGGGCGGCATGACCAGCACACCCATGATAGGCAATGTTATGCCATTGGCCACAATGCTGAAGGGTGAAAGCCTGCCGAAATGATAGGCCGCCGCAATGCTGGATGTGCCGCCGGCCACCAAAGTTGTCAGCGTTGATGCAACGACAATATTTGCAATTTTGCGAAGCCATATTTCTGCACGCGAAAGCTTTTTAATTTCTGCTGGCCCTTCGCGGTGGTTCCACCACGCGAAAAATGCACCGAGGCCCATGACAGCCAGAAACGACATTTGAAAGCTGGCGCCCACACTTTCTTCGGGCGTTATGACCAAAATGATGATGGCGGAAAGTGCCAAATTGCGCAGAGAAAATGCAGGCCTGTCAACCAACACTGCAAAGAACATCACCGCGATCATAATATAAGATCGTTCCGTGGCCGAGCCTGAATCGGCCAGCAGCATGTAAATAAATCCGACAATCAGCGCCGCAACGGCTGCTATTTTTTTTATCGGCCAACGAAGTGCAAAAAACGGCGCAAGCGCCAACAAGGCCCTCACAGCCCAGAACACGCCGCCCGCCACCATCGACATGTGCAGGCCCGAAATTGAAATGATATGCGCAAGGCCTGAAATTTGCAGGCTTGTGTTCATCTCTGCAGGAATGGCCGCGCGTTCGCCTGAAACCATGGCATCTGCCAAATGGCCAATGGCGCCGGGAATAACCGCTATCATGCGTTGGCTGATGTAGCTTCGCATGCCACGAAAAATACGGCGATATTCAAAGGCCCAAGGCACAGTGCGCTGCTCAATCGATGGTTCACCCAACAGGCGGCCCGTGGCGCCGATGGACTGAAAATACAGCATGCGGCCATAATCAAACCCCCCAGGAATAACCGGGCGCGGCAGAGGCGATAGATAAGCTTCAAATGTGATATAGTCGCCGATTTGCAATTGATCGACGTTGACTGCGGCAAGCCTCACACGTGCCGGAATTTCATCTTGCGGAATGCCGGTTGCTTCTTCGACGGCCACAACAAGTTCTCGCCTGCCTTGGCCGCGATTGTCTAAATCCGCCACATAACCGCCGATGATTGCGCCAGAGGTTGAACCGCGCAGCACAGGCGTGTGCACCACCTCTTCGCGCAGCTTTGCCAAAACAAACCCCGCAATGGCGATGGCCACAAAAAATGCAATTGTGCTTTTGTGGCGCATAGAGCTCAAACCGATTGCAATTGCCGCGAACACCAGCGTCAACCACAGCGATGGTTCTTGGCCCATTTGAAAATAGGCCCAAATGCCTGCCAGCAAAAATATCGGGACCCAAAGAACAATGTTTTGCTTTTGCAGTTCAAGCGATTTTTGGGTGGATTCCAGCAGCCGAGAAAAGCTGGGCCAAGCCCACGCATTTGGCCAGGCTTGCCCTTTCAAGCCTTGCACAACTATGCTATCTGCCACCTCAAAGGCCATCGCGCCTCTCCCCACCTTTAACTTATAAGGAAAATGGCCCCGATGTCATCGACAGAATCTCCTGTCACCCGCTTTGCCCCCTCGCCCACCGGATTTCTCCACATCGGTGGCGCGCGCACGGCTCTTTTCAATTGGGCCTATGCCAAAGGCAACAAGGGCAAGATGTTGCTGCGCATTGAAGACACTGATCGTGAACGGTCAACCGAGGCTGCGACAATTGCCATTCTTGAAGGCTTAACGTGGCTTGGTTTGGACTGGGATGGGCAAGCCGTTTCGCAACATAGCCGCATGGTGCGACATGCTGAAGTGGCCCACGCGTTGCTAAAATCTGGCCATGCCTACTATTGTTATTGCAGCCCCGAAGAACTAACCGCCATGCGCGAAAAGGCCGAGGCTGAAAAGCGCCCCATTCGTTATGATGGCACGTGGCGCGAGCGCGACCCAAGCGAAGCCCCGGCGGGCGTTAAACCCGTTATCCGTTTCAAAGCGCCACAGACGGGCGAAACCGTTATCAACGACAATGCACAAGGCCGCGTGGTTATTCCGAACAAGGATTTGGATGATCTGATTATTTTGCGTTCTGATGGCAACCCGACTTATAACTTGTCTGTTGTGGTGGATGACCATGACATGGGTGTTACCCACATTATCCGTGGGGTTGACCATCTCACCAACACGGCTCGCCAAATTCAAATCTATTTGGCCATGGGATGGATTGTGCCCAACATGACGCATGTGCCATTGATCCATGGACCAGATGGGGCCAAGCTTTCCAAACGCCACGGCGCCTTGGGTGTGGAGGCTTATCGCGCCATGGGTTATTTGCCATCAGCATTGCGTAACTACCTCGCCCGATTGGGCTGGAGCCATGGTGATGATGAAATTTTCTCGACAGATGAATTGGTGCGCTGGTTTGATTTGGACGGCATCGGCAAATCTCCGTCTCGGTTTGATTTTGCCAAGCTAGAAAATTTGAACGGGCATTATATTCGCCACACTGAAAATGATGTATTGTTGAATGATTTCATGGTGTTCCTGCCACATGTTGAGGGTGGGCCTGAACTATTGTCGCGCATTGATGATGCGATGAAGACTAAACTGCTGAAGGCTATGACGGGTTTGAAAGAACGCGCCAAGACTTTGGTTGAACTCAAAACCGCCGTTGCTTACCTCTTTGCCACAAGGCCTTTGCCGCTGGATGAAAAGGCCAAGGCCTTGTTGAATGATGACGGCAAAGCCGCGCTGAAAGAATTGCACCCACTTCTTGCAGCATCATCGGAATGGACGGCGCATGCCCTTGAAACGATCGTGAAAGCGCATGCCGAAACAACAGGCATTAAACTTGGAAAATTTGCCCAGCCCTTGCGGGCGGCATTGACGGGCACCAGCACTTCGCCACCCATTTTTGATGTGTTGGAAGTTTTGGGGCGCAAAGAAAGTTTGGGCCGCCTTCACGATTGCGTG
>JANXRO010000322.1 GCA_025356765.1 Hyphomicrobiales bacterium
AAATGTTGCAAATGTTCTGGCGTTGTAATCACCTTCCAGATCAAATCACGAGGTGCCGCAATAAGGCGCGTGGTGATGATTTGTGGTTTGTCTTTCGGCAAACTGGTTTGGGCGAGTAGAGACATGGGGTTACTCCTTGATGGTTTGCAAATAAGTTTCGAGGCGGTTCAAGCGGTCTTCCCAAATGTCGCGGTATGCTCGCATCCAATCATCAACTTCCCTTAATCCATCGGGTGAAAGTTGGCAGGGGCGTTGTTGGGCAGCGCGAGAGCGGGTGATAAGGCCCGCTGTTTCCAAAACCTTGATGTGTTTGGATATGGCTGGAAGTGACATCGTAAAAGGTGCGGCCAGTTCATTCACCGTAGCCTCGCCTTGGCGCAACCTTGCCAACATGGCGCGTCGCGTGGGGTCGCCCAAGGCTTGCAGCTTAAGGCTAAGCCTATCGGCGTTCATGTTATTTCAGCCATCCCAGTTTCATGGAAAATTTTTCACCAGGGCCGTGCACGGCCATGTAGAGCAAACCTGCCGCCATCGGAAAATGGCTGACAAATGCCCCAAACTCCAAGCCCTTCTCATCCGTCCAATGGCTGGTGAAATGAAAGGCAAACGCCAGAAAGATCACATAGGCCGCTGCCAGAAGTGAAGCCTCGCGGAAATACGCGCCGGTTAAGAAAGCAAGGATCAGGCCCAATTCAAAAGCGGCGGCCAGCCAATTGAGCAACATGGGCAAGGGAAAACCCGCCTTGGCAATTTCCTCGACCATCATGCCAGACATCACAAGCTTGCCCACAAACGCCATGGCAAATAATGCTGCCATGATAAAACGCGCCAAAAGCACCGATCCAGTTTTCCACCCTGAATTTTCCATTGCATTCTCCATTGTTTAACTTGCAGGATAATTAACTTATTAGTTAAGTACAAAAAGCATATCGGCTTGTCAAGTGCGGCGGCCTTTGATTTCAACCCATAACTATGTCATTAGGCACCCAAGCAGTTGGGCTGAAGCGCCCAAGATGGAATGGTGGGACAAATATGGGCGAAAAATCAGGGATCATGGCTGGCAAGCGCGGCCTCATCATGGGCGTGGCCAACAACCGCTCTATCGCATGGGGCATTGCCAAATCTTGCGCCGACCATGGTGCCGAACTGGCCTTCACCTATCAGGGCGACGCACTTAAAAAACGCGTTGAACCTTTGGCCGCTGAAGTGAATTCACCCTTGGTTTTGCCTTGCGATGTGAGCGACATGGCCTCGATTGATGCCACCTTTGATGCCATCAAGGAAAAATGGGGCACTATAGATTTTGTTGTCCACGCCATTGGCTTTTCGGACAAGAATGAATTGAGCGGCCGCTATGTTGATACATCTGCCGCCAACTTCACCAACACCATGTTTATCAGCGTTTATAGCTTTACAGCGGTTGCTCAACGCGCCGAAAAGATGATGCCAAACGGCGGCTCGTTATTAACACTCACATATTATGGTGCTGAAAAATGGATGCCGCATTATAATGTTATGGGTGTTGCCAAGGCCGGCCTTGAAGCATCAGTGCGCTATATGGCGGCTGATCTTGGTGTTAAAAACATTCGCGTAAATGCAATTTCAGCCGGTCCCATCAAAACCTTAGCCGCATCGGGCATTAGCGATTTCCGTTATATTTTGAAATGGAATGAATATAATTCGCCGCTTCGGCGCACGGTGACAACAGAAGAAGTGGGCGATGCAGGCATGTATTTCCTGTCTGATCTTTCGCGCGGGGTTACGGGCGAAATTCATCATGTTGATTCAGGTTATCATGTTGTTGGCATGAAAAACCCCGATGCTCCTGATATGAGTGTTGCCAATAGTGCTGAATAAAAGTCTGCCCACGCTTTATTTTGTGCGCCACGGCGAAACCAATTGGAACAAGCAAGGCCTTATTCAAGGCACGCATGAGGTTGAACTCAATGCCAATGGTGTGGCCCAAGCCGAAGCCTTGGCCGCAGCATTGAAATTGAAACAAGCAGAGTTGAAAGATTTTGATTTTGTGGTGTCGCCGCAATTGCGGGCACAGCAGACCATGAAAATTATTGCCGAAGCCCAACCGCGTGATTTAGCTTTGGTGCGAACCGAACCACGGGTGCGCGAATTGGGTTTTGGTGTGTGGGAAGGCAAACCGTTTTGGGAGCTGAAAGCATCACCGATTTATCCGGCTGATCCTGAGGCGCATTACGAATGGCGCCCGCAAGGTGGCGAAAGCTATGCTGATGGCGTGGCGCGGGTGGATGATTTTCTGAGCACGATAACCCGCCCCACATTGATTGTGGCCCATGGTGCTATTGGCCGCTGTTTGATTGGTTTTGTCACCAATATGGAACCCGCTGCCATTTGCCATTTGCCAACGCCGCAAGGCTGTTATTGCAAATTGGAAAATGGCACCTTCATGTGGACGGATGCCAACAACGAACCGGCTTAATCCACGCAGATAATTTGGCCGTTGACAGCACCTTCAATGCTTTTGGCAAAGGCAAAGCCAATGCGTTCATTTAATACGGGAACATGGCCCGGAAAAAACCCATCATATTTTTGTGCAGCAGCGGCAAGAAGGCCGGGGCTTATCGCATTGATGCGAAGGCCGCGGGGCATTTCAATGGCTGCACCAATTACAAAAGCATCCAACGCGCCATCACAAGCGGCAGCGTTGGCCCCTTGGCGAATGGGATCACGCGAAAGAATGCCGCTGGTTAAAGTGAAAGAGCCACCGTCATTCACAAAGTCCATTCCAAGCAAAACCAAATTCACTTGGCCCATTACTTTGTCTTTCAGGCCATCGATAAATTGTGTGGGTGTCATGCCAGCCACAGGGCCAAAATAGGAATGCCCCGTGCAAGCCACAACAGCATCAACCTTGCCCAGTTTTTGATACATGGCACGAACCGATGTTTCATCATTCACATCAACATGCACATCGCCAGATTTGCGGCCGGCTTTGATAATCTCATGGCCCTTGGCAAGGCCAGAAATGGCGGCCTTGCCCACAGTGCCTTCAGCGCCACACACCAAAATGCGCATGATTATTCTTTTTCCTCAATCTTGATGCCTTTGAGTTTTGCAAACACAGAATCAGCATCATAATTTTTATCTTCAGCGCGCGTTGGCGTTTCAATTTCGGCCACGCGTTGGCGTTCAGCTTCTGCTGCGGCATGGGCAGTGGTGCCTGAAACTTCGCTGGCGGGAATAAGCGTGCGCGGTGCTGCTGCATCAGGCATAATTTTCTTGCCGCCTTTTGCTGCGGCCTTTTGCACAGCAAGATCAAGCTCAAATTGTGAACACAAGCCAAGCGTTACCGGATCAACCGGCTTGATGTTGGAAGCGTTCCAATGGTCACGATCTCGCACAGAAGCAATCGTGTGTTTGGTGGTGCCCACCAATTTCATCAAGGCAGCATCGGTTAATTCTGGGTGATAGCGCAACAGCCACATGATCGCATCTGGCCTGTCACCGCGCCGCGACACGGGCGTATAGCGCGGGCCAGCGGTTGAACGTTTCACTTTCACTTCAACTTTTGAAACCACAAGGCGCAAGGTGTGCGATGGATCAGCTTCACCCTTTGAAATTTCTTCGCGAGTCAATTGGCCGGCCGTAACAGGGTCCATGCCCTTGATGCCTTGGGCCACATCGCCATCGGCAATGCCCTTCACTTCAAGTTCATGCAATACGCAAAGATCGGCGATTTGCTTGAACGATAAGGCAGTGTTTTCAACCAACCAAACGGCGGTGGCTTTGGGCATCAGTGGTGCGGACATGACTTCTCTCCTTTTCGAAACCAAGTTGCGGGCTTCGAGGCGCGATTGACAT
>JANXRO010000358.1 GCA_025356765.1 Hyphomicrobiales bacterium
ACGTTCCATAAATGGGCGAATGAAAATAGAACAGGCTGGCGATTAAACTGGTGGTTAAACTGGCTGGTTCAGCGTTAAATCTATGCACACCATCGGGCACAAAGCCGGTGACTGAAATTAAAATATAAGTGCCAATTAATACGATAAAATAAGGTGGCTCTATGCGTAACAAGCGCCGCAGAAAATAGCTTTTCAAATAGCCCCCATCAAACGGCATAGGTTTTTTGCGCAAATATTGTTGGGCGATGATAAATCCGCTCACTGCAAAAAATAAAAATACGCCAGACGACGGTTGCGCCAGAACAAAAAACAACTGTTGTTCAAAACCTGTGGGTTGGCTGATGGGGGTTTGAAAGCGGATAATGCGTTCAACCATATGACCGATAATCACCATGAAAATTGCAAAAAACCGCAAGCCATCAATTTCGGGCCGATAGGTGCTGCCGGGGGTTGTATGGCGGCGCAGCTGGGCTGGCAGGTTGGCAAATGCGTGCAGGATGCGTGTCAAAGTCGGCCTCAAATGAATGGTGAATTTGACTTAACGCCGAAGATGTTAATTTATATTGAGTTCGCCTGGCAGTCTGTTTATCCAGATGCGCATCAGGAGAAACCCCACGTGAATTTTGCATCCGATAATGTTTATGGTGTTCACCCTTCCATCATGCAGGCCATGGTTGAGGCCAATGCCCGTTTAACCGATGTGTCTTATTGCCATGATGATGGGGCAGCACAGGTTGAAGCCGCACTTTCCAAAATTTTTGAAAAAGATGTAAAAGCTTTTTTTGTAATGAATGGCACAGGTGCCAACAGCCTGGCGCTTTCAACTATCTGCCCGCCCTATGGAGGCATTGTGTGCCACGAAACCAGCCACATCAACACCGATGAATGCAACTGCCCAGAGTTGTTCACAAGCGGGGCCAAATTGATCACCCTTGCAGGCGAACACAACAAACTTTCGCCCAAGGCGGTTGAAACCAAATTACAAGGTTTTGTGCATGGCGAACACGGGCCCAAACCTTCGGCACTTTCCATTTCGCAGGCAACGGAACTGGGCGCGGTTTACACGCCCGCGGATATTTCAGCATTAAGCGCGGTTGCCAAATCTCATGGATTAAAATTGCACATGGATGGCGCACGCTTTGCCAATGCGCTGGCGTATCTGGGTTGCACGCCTGCTGAAATGACATGGAAAGCAGGCGTTGACGTGCTTTCCTTTGGCGGCACAAAAAATGGGGCCATGATTTTAGAATGCGTGGTGTTTTTTGATTTGAAATTGGCGGAAGATTTTTTATATCGCCGCAAGCGTGCTGGCCAATTGCTTTCCAAGGGGCGCTTTTTATCAGCGCAAATGTTGGCCTATTTGAAGGATGGCTTGTGGCTTGAAAATGCGGGCCGCGCCAACGTGTTGGCGGCCGAAGTTGCAGCAGCATTTGAAAATTCCGCTGGCGTTCGGCTTGCGGCACCTGTTGAGGCCAATGAAGTTTTTCCCATCATGCAACGGCACATGTTTGAAGGCCTGCAAGCCGCGGGCGCATATTTTTATGAATGGCCGTTGGATGGTTTGGAGGCAGATCAGGTCTGTGGGCGCTTTGTGCTGAGCTTTGCCACGCCGCAAGACGATGTCAACAAGCTGACGGCCTTGGTCAAACGCTTAGGCAATTAAACTGAAGGCTTCGGGCAACGCAACTTCCTCAAGATTATTTCCCGGGCCCTGCCTGTCCACCACAAAAAACCGTTGTGGCTTTAGCACCAGCAGCGGGTGGTGCCATGCGCCACGCGAATAGTTGATGCCCTGCTGGCCTGTTGCTTGGAAACAGCGAAACGTGGAACGATCAGCCGGGTTGGTGCATACCAAAACAAGCCAGTGCCCTTCTTCAAGGGGATAAAAAATCTGGCTGCCCAGTGGATGGCGCTCCATCATTGTGATCGCGATAGGCTGTGGGCGCGGAACGGCAGCGGCAAGGCTGATGTTGACGGCGCCACCATGTGTTGACACATCAACGGAAGCGAGGTTGTTGAAGCGCTGTGCAAAGTTCTGATTGATGTTAATCAGCTCTGCTCCATCCATTTCAATGACATCGCCGAAAGGTTTGAAGGCCAAGCGGGAAAGGGGCTCAATGATCATTTCACACCAAGCTTCGCGTGACGGTTCACATCTTTATACAACAAATAGCGAAAGCGGCCGGGCCCACCGGCATAACAGGCTTGCGGGCAAAAGGCCCTCAGCCACATGAAATCTCCGGCTTCCACTTCAACCCAATCTTGATTGAGCCTGTAAACTGCCTTGCCTTCCAAAACATAAAGGCCATGTTCCATCACATGCGTCTCAGCAAAAGGAATAACCCCGCCCGGCATAAAGTTTACAATGTTCACATGCATATCATGCGCCATATCATCGGGGCTGACAAATCGCGTGGTAGACCATGCGCCGTTGGTATCGGGCATTTCAACAACTTCGGCTTTGCTCTCGTGTGTGACAAAAGCCTTGGGGGCTTTGATGCCTTTGGCGGCTTCGTAGGATTTTCTAATCCAATGGAAACGCACAGGCGCTTTCGACATGTTTTCAAAACTCCACGCTATCCCTGCGGGTAGATAAGCATAAGAGCCCCCAATCAACTGGTGCGCCGTGCGGCCCAGCTTTAACGTGCCTTCACCTTCAACGATGAATAAAACGGCTTCGGCATTGCTATCAGGTTCGGGCACCGTGCTGCCGCCGCCTGCAGACACTTCCATGATATATTGCGAAAATGTTTCAGCAAAACCTGATAGGGGCCGTGCTAAAATCCACGCCCGTGTGGCGTTCCAATGGGGCAGGGCGCTGGTGACAATATCCTGCATCACGCCTTTTGGAATAACCGCATAGGCTTGTGTAAAAACCGCGCGACCTGTGAGCAGCTGCGATTGTGGGGGCCGCCCGCCCTTTGGTGCATAGTAAGTGGGCGCATAATAAGTTGGGTTTGCCATCATCAGACCTTTTGCAAGTTGATGAGTTTATGGCAATGTTCACCCGATTTGCAAATGGCTTTGGGAAACGTGATGAAAAACATCTGGCTTTTGATATTTTTGGTGATGAATTCAACCTATGCAATGGCTGATGACGCGCCCGATTGCAAAGACCCACAAGACCAAAACACGATGACGGCTTGCGCCCGCATTGATTTTGAAAAAGCTGATGCCGAATTAAATGACATCTGGCCCAAACTGAAAACAGATGCTGAAGCCAGCGACAAAGGCAGTGATAGACACGACTATGCCGATGCACTTCTTGCTTCCCAACGCGCATGGATTGCGTTTCGCGATGCTGAATGCGCATGGCAAGGATTTGAAGCGCATGGCGGTTCATTGGAACCCATGTTGGTGGCGGGTTGTGGGGCGCGGTTAACACGAGACCGCATAAAGCAATTGCAAACCGGTGCCAGTGAATGAGCCTGGCAAAACTGCGCCGCGCCATTCGATTGGGTTTTGTTGAAGATGCGGAAAAACTTCTCGCAAGCGTGAAGGGAAGCGATGCAGCGATTGAGCATGCCGCCTTAAAGCTTTTGAAGTTTGAAGATCCAGTCATCTCCGAAACCGCTTCATCTGCTGAAGGCGAGATACGGTTACTGGTTGTGAAAGCAGCGCATCTCAATCGGTTGCGAGATCCGCTACAGGCGCTGGCATTGCTGAGCGAGGCCAGTGAAAAATCACAAGCGTTGAAAGACGTGAGTTTTCGTGTGGACGTGTTGTTTGAAACCGCGCGCGTTTATAATTGGTTGGGCAATGAAAAACTAAGCGCAGAAAACTTGACAGAAATTTTAGGCTTGGATGTCGAAGCACCCATTCGTTTTCTGGCGCTTTTCCGGTTGGGCAATCTTTATGCCGAGGTTGAACGCTTTGCCTTGTCGCAGCGCTATTTGCACTTGGCTGATGGCTCAACGCAAGGCATGGAAAAAAGCATTTACTATGCGCAGTTTCAAGAATGTTCAGCGCGTGTGGATTTGGCGCTGGGTGGGGAGGGCAGCGAGCATCGGGCATGGTTGCAAAAGAATAACGCGAAGCTTCCAGCTTATTTGAAATTTCGTGCTGAGGTTTTGGAGATTGAGGCGGATTTGCACACGCTCTCAACCGTCATTCCCGCGCAGGCGGGAATCCAACTTTCAACACGTGAGGTTGCGGCCAAATTGGATTTGTGCCTGCGCAGGAATGACAGCGTGGGTGGAG
>JANXRO010000041.1 GCA_025356765.1 Hyphomicrobiales bacterium
AGTCACATAATGTGATGTTGCGCCGATTAATTTCACGCCGCGTTCGAAAGCCTGCTTATACGGATTTGCTCCTTTGAAACTTGGCAAGAATGAATGATGTATATTGATTATCTTGCCAGACATCTTTTTACAAAGATCATCGGAGAGAACTTGCATATAACGGGCGAGTACAATTAACTCTGTGCCGCTTTCTTCAACTAGGCGCGACAGGCTGGCTTCTGCCTCTGGTTTATTTTGCGGAGTTATCTTTACGTGGTGGAACGCAATGTCGCTGTTAATTACAACCTTCTGATAGTCCAAGTGGTTGGACACAACACCAGTAATTTCAATCGGCAAAGCTCCAATGCGCTGACGGTACAGCAAGTCGTTCAGGCAATGACCAAAGCGCGAGACCATGATCATGACTTTGCGCTTTTTGCCCTCATCAAAAAATTCATGGTCCATTTCAAACTGTGATGTGACAGACGAAAAGCCTTCGCTCAATTCACTGAGACTCTTTCCTTCTTCGGAAATAAAGCTCACGCGCATAAAAAAGTGACGGGTTTCAATGTCATCAAATTGCGAAGAGTCAATTATGTTGCAGCCCTGCTGGGCCAAATAGCCAGAAATTGCTGCGACTATTCCTCGTTTTGAACGGCAAGTAACTCTCAAGGCATATGATTTATTCATTTGAAATAGCAAGCTCTTGATTGAGACTGCCTCGCCAAAACGGCCAGCGTCGTCACGCCAAATCTAATCATTGACTTGATCCTTAAAACTTAACTTTTGACATTTGCTCTGTGAAGTCGTCCATTTCAGCCTTTGGCGCGCTGATAACATAGGCATCTGAAGGATAGACGCCAGTCTGCACATCAGCCACAAAAGCTTTGAAGGCATTAATGCGGATATCTTGAATCTTGGCATATTCCTTATCAAGGTCAGCGTATTTTTTAGAATGGCGGGGCACATGTCCTATGTTGGTGCCCAACACGTCACATGCAAAGAGATATTGACAATCCCCGCCTACACCACCACCCATCGAAATGAGAAACAGGTTGGTCTTCTTTGAAATCTCTAACGTCACCACTGGCGGTACAACTTCAATTTCCACGCCGAACGCGCCCGCCTCAGAATAGGCTTTGCATCGCTCATAAACCGCAATGGCGCTTGGTGCAGTTTTGCCCACACCTTTAAAGCCGCCCGTCCAAGTGCAATAATGCGGCACGAGGCCTACGTGGCCAATGACGGGGATATATTCCTTGCTCATACGTTCGACGGTGTTGAATGAGCCAGCGCAATAAATCGCATCAGCGCCCGCTTCCATCATTTTGAAAGCCCAACGTAGATAATCGTCTTGAGCCGCAGGTGCGGAATAAAGTGGAAGGCCCGGCACGGCAAAGAGCGATGGTGCCACGCTGCGGAATTGGTTGTTACAAATAAGTTCGGGAGGCACCGAAACCATATCCACGCCTGCGGCTTCGGCGGCGGCCAGTTCATCCCAGCTTTCCACACGCATCATGGAATATTGATATTTACCTTTATTCGCACGAATGTCTGCCACAGTTGGTGGTTTTTTAGCCATGAAATACCTTTGTCTTTAAGAACGCTGTCTTCTAATTCTGCCTGCAACGCAAGATGATTGGGTGAAAGCAGAATGGAAACTTGCAGGAGCTTGCAACGCATTGCCCTGAGTTTCCAAGAAACTTTGAGGGCCGAGTTTCTGCTGCGCAAGCTTGCGTTTTCAAATTCCAAAATAATTTCCGAGAAATGCTAACCCATGGGCTTGCAAGGTTCATAAAACTGTTCCATAAGGCTTTGAGAAAAGCTTTTCTCAAATGATATTTCACCACTCTTCGCTCCCTAAGCAAACGGTAAGGGAAAAGCTTTTCTCATCATCGCTCACAGCAAAAATGCTGGGGTTCAATTAACGTGTGGAGGACACCATGAAATTATCAATTCGCTCCAGCGCCTTTGCGCTGGCTTTGACGACATCGACCATTCTGGGTTATTCTGCTGCATCTGCCGCAGACTTAAGCATGTGGGTTCGCGCCAGCGGAGCCGGTGCTGCCCAGCATCTGGTCGATTTGTGGAACACGGGACATGCCGATAAGAAAATCGCCGTCACCGTCATTCCAGACAATCAAATGGTAACAAAGCTTGCGACTGGCTCACAGGCGGGAGATGTTCCCGATCTCGTCTCTTTCGACTTAATCTATATGCCAGACTTTATGAAAGCAGGATTCCTCACCGACTTGACCGCCGATCTCAAGGGTGATGCCAATTATGCCAGCGTTGCCGAAGCCTATAAAAATATCGCAACCTATGAAGGCAAGATTTATGGTGCTGGATTTACACCTGACGTTTCAATCCTCGTCTGGAACAAAGATCTTTTCAAGAAAGCCGGTCTGGATCCTGAAAAAGGCCCGACAACTTTGGCAGAAATTCATGCCGATGCGACGAAAATCCGCGCTCTTGGCGGCGACACTTACGGCTATTATTTCTCAGGCAGTTGCCCCGGTTGCAACATCTTCGTAACGTCGCCCATGATGGTTGCGGCTGGTGCCAAAATCCTTCCCGCAAAAGCTGATGATACGCCGTTGGATGGTGATGGTGTAAAGGCCGTGCTGACTGAAATGCAAGCCATGTGGAAAGAAGGCTTGGTGCCCGCAAGTGCGCAAGCCGACAATGGTGCCAATTTCGTTGCCGCATTTATGTCTGGCAACGTTGGCATTGAAGGCTCAGGCGGGTTTCTGATTTCACTGTTAAAAGAAAAAGCGCCAAACCTGAATTTCGGTGTAACGATTTTGCCAGGCATCAAGGAAGGCCAGCAATCTGCCTTCGTTGGTGGAGACGTTGTGGCCATTCCAAAAGGGTCCAAACAGGCCGATGTTGCTAAGGAATTTATCCATTGGGAACTGACTGACGAAGCCCAGCTGGAAGGCTTGGCCAAGAACAATATCATCCCATCGCGGCCAGCTTTGGCTGATAATAAATACTTCAAGGCTGAACCCCGTGTGGTGGTTACAGCCAAGGCACTGGGTGTTGGCTATGTGCCATGGGTTTTCCATTTCAATGACATGGTCAACTCTGATTCAAGCCCTTGGATTCAGATGCTGCAAACAGCAATTTTTGATGGTGACGTAGACGGCGCCATCACGAAAGCTCGCGAATCCATGAAGAGCATTGTGGCGCAATAATAGATACGCTCTAGCCGATCGCAGTTCAGATACTGCGATCGGAACTCTGTTGCGGCTTATTGCGCAACTGTGTTTTTGTTTAGAGATGAGGCTATGAATTCCAGAAATGCATCACGATGGATTGGGTTGATTTACGTCTTGCCCGCACTCATTTTTGTGTGTGCCTTCGTGCTCTATCCTTTCGGTCAATTGGTCTATACGTCTTTAACCAGCCAATCTCTGCTGGGTGGTGGTGCATTTGTTGGCTTGGCCAATTATCAACGTGCCTTTAACGACGCAGCCTTCTGGACAGCACTTGGATTTACGGCACGCTACACGCTTTTTATCACGCCTATCCTGATGGGATTGGGCCTGTTACTGGCGTTCCTCGTTTTGCCAAATCGAAAAATCCAAAAATTTGCACGTGGTGTAATTTTTTTGCCGGTTGTCATTGGGCTCGGCACTTCAAGCTTTCTTTGGTATTGGCTGTTTGATGAACAGGTTGGGCTTTTCAACAAAGTGCTGGTCAATCTTCATGTTATTGTCCACCCGATCGTTTGGTTTACCAGTGCCGATTTGGCCCTTTGGGCCGTCATCATATCTGTCACTTGGAAAGTAGTTGGCTTTGGCATGATCCTTTTCGTGGCAGGCATGCAATCGATCAGCAGCGAAGTGGTTGAAGCCTCGCTGATTGACGGCACCAGCTATCTTCAACGTACAACACGCATATTCCTGCCGCTCATCTTACGGACAATTCTATTGGTAACGCTCATCAGTGCCATTGGTTCAATGCTGGCTTTTGAGCAGTTGTATATTATGACGGCCGGTGGCCCGCGTGGAAAAACGCTCACCACAGTTTACTGGATCTATCAAAATTCATTTATCAATTTCAAATTGGGATATGGCGCAGCTCTCTCGGTTATTCTCACAGGCATCATTTTGTGCGGCACAGCCGTACAACTTGTGTTGACAAACCGGAGGGCCCACCAATGACCAACGTCATTGGCACACCCACACGCAAATTTTCAGCGGACGAAAGTCGCATCGCTGGACGGAACAATCTCACCGGTTATCTCGTCAGCGCAATTGCTGTGTTTGTTGCGGCACTCATGTTGGCGCCATTGGTTTTGTCGTTTCTTTCCTCAGTAAAAACGCCTGAACAGGCTTCGGCCACGCCGCCCAGCTATTTTCCCACCAGCCTCAGCCTTGAAAATTATGACCATGTTTTACATTTTGGCGCAGGGCTGGGAACCTATGTTGGCAACAGCCTTGGTGTTGCTGCACTCGCCATCATTTTCAGCTTGCTGCTTGCGGTTCCGGCAGGATTTGGTTTGGCGCGTTTTAGTATTCCATTCAAAGAGTTTTTGTTTGTGGTTCTGCTCATGCCACTGATGATCCCTTACCAGGCTTTGTTGACACCGCTTTATTTCATGTTTGCCAAATTGGGCTTGGCAAACTCGCTTTTTGGATTGGCAATAGTTCATACCATTTTACAGGTTCCGTTTAGTGTGTATTTGATGCGCAATGCTTTTGAAGCCATCCCGCGTGAGTTGGAAGAAGCCGCGGTGATTGATGGTTGCTCAACTTTTGTATCATTCCGCCGGGTTTTTCTGCCGCTGGTTTTTCCGGCCATGGTGACGGTGGCGCTGTTTGCATTCATCGCATCTTGGAACGAATTTCTGGCGGCACTTATTTTTATGAATAAGGAAACGTCATTCACAGTTCCCATCATGTTGGTGAGTGTTCGGATTGGTCATTTCGGCTCAGTTGACTGGGGTGCATTGCAAGCAGGTATTTTGATTTCAATTTTGCCCTGCGCTTTGATCTATATTTTTCTGCAAAAATATTATGTGTCTGGCCTCTTAGGCGGCGCGGTAAAATAGTCATGGCCGCAAAGAAACCCATCAGCACCCGGGCCAAGGCCCCCACCATCCGCGATGTGGCGCGCGTGGCGAACGTTTCAATTGGCACAGCGTCAAAAGCATTGAATGCCAATGGCCGCCTGAGCACTGATACACGTGAAAAAATTAAACGCGTTGCCCTCGAAATTGGTTATCGCCCCAATGATCTGGCGCAAAGCCTGCATCGCTCCAAATCGATGACCGTTGGCGTGATTACCAATGACAGCTTTGGTCGGTTCAGCTTTCCGATATTTGAAGCGTTGGAAGAGCGTCTGGCCGCAGAGGGTATTGCAGTTTTCATGTGCAATGCCACGGATGATCCAGCACGAGAACGCCAACACCTTGATCAGCTTTTAGGCAAACGCATTGATGGGATTGTCGTCACGGCAAGGCGCACAGATAATCGCCCACCAATCGGCCCATTGCCTGTGGGCTTGCCGGTTGTCTATGTGTTCACCCATGCCGATGAAGATGATGCGCTTTCGCTTTTGCCTGACGATGAGAGTGGCGCCTTTATGGCCACGCAACATCTGACGGCGCTTGGCCGTAAACGTATTGTACACATCACAGGCCCTGATCGATTTGAAGCTGTGCGCTTGCGCATTCAGGGTTATCGCCGGGCACTCAAAGACCAAGGCCTGAATGAACAAATTCATCATGGGCCGTGGTCTGAAGCGTGGGGCCGCCAAGCCGTGGACAAGCTATTTTCTGGAGAAGCGCCAAAGCCAGATGCGCTGTTTTGTGGTAACGACCAGATCGCCAGAGGTGTGGTTGAGGCATTGCGAGACCTTGGCATTGGTGTGCCGCGCGATGTTGCAGTTGTTGGCTTTGATAATTGGGAAGTGATGACAGAGGCAGCCCGCCCGCCCATCACCAGCATTGATATGAATCTCAAGGCCCTGGGCCGCGAAGCTGGCGAGCGGTTGATTGCGATGATCAGCGGCCAGAAAATTCGCGGTGCAAAGCGCATGCCCTGTAGTTTGGTTATCCGAAAATCCTGTGGCGCGTCCGCAGAAAACTCTAGCGAGGTATGAAATGAGACAATTTTCTCCGGTTAAATTCAACGAGGTCAAACTGGAAGGTGCATTCTGGAAAGAACGCTTGGACACCGTGTTGCGCACCACCATTCCCAGCCAGCACGAAAAGCTGGGGGAATATAAAATTCTTGAATCACTTGATCTTAAACAGCCGCCACCACCCTTACGCTTTCCGCGCAATCAACATAATTTCACCGTGCAAGTGTTTTGGGATTCTGACATGGGCAAGTGGATTGAAACGGCCAGCTATGGCCTTTCTCATAAGCGCGATGCGAAGATTGAAAGTCAAATTGAAGCCATCGTTGATAAGTTCGAAAAGGCACAGCTGCCCGATGGCTATTTGAACATGTGGTATATTGGGCGTGAACCAGACAAGCGCTGGACCAACATACGTGACAACCATGAGTTATATAATGCCGGCCATATGTTGGAAGGGGCGGTGGCCTATTTTCTGGCAACGGGTCGCAGGCGCTGGCTTGATATTATGGAACGCTTTATTGAACACATTCGCAAAACCTTCGGCCCTGGGCCTAGTCAAAAGCCTGGATATTGTGGGCACGAAGAAATTGAATTGGCTCTGATCAAACTCTATCATGTGACGAAAGAAAAAAAGCAGCTTGATCTTGCTGTCTATTTCATCAACCAACGTGGCAAACAACCGCCGCATTACTTTGACCAAGAGGCCCGCGCACGAGGCGATGATCCGGCGAACTATTGGTTTAAAAATCACGAATACAGCCAGTCACACCAACCCGTGCGTGAGCAAACTAAAGTTGTGGGCCATGCTGTGCGCGCAATGTATCTCTACACAGCGATGGCCGATTTGGCGGCAGAGCTTCAGGACGCGGCACTCAAAAAGGCTTGCGAGGTTTTGTGGCATGATGTGATGGCCACAAAGATGTATATCACTGCGGGGCTTGGGCCATCTGCCCATAATGAGGGCTTTACCCATGATTATGATTTGCCCAATGAAACGGCCTATGCCGAAACCTGTGCTTCCGTTGCTTTAATCTTCTGGGCGCAACGCATGTTGCATCTTGATCTTGATGGGCAATATGCCGATGTGTTGGAACGAGCACTTTATAATGGCGCATTGTCTGGCCTGTCGCGTGATGGCAAACATTATTTTTATGCCAATCCTCTGGAAAGCATTGGCACAGCAGCGCGTTGGGACTGGCACACTTGCCCCTGTTGCACAATGAATGTGGCGCGGTTGGTTGGATCAGTGGGTGGCTATTTTGTGTCACACACCGAGAATGAAATCGCGTTCCATCTCTATGGCGGCATTTCAACATCTGCCCAGCTGAAAAGCGGCAAAGTGGCTTTGCGTGAAGTGAGCAACTATCCGTGGTCTGGCGATATTGCCATTGAAGTGAACCCCGATGCAGCTGCTGAATTTACTGTCAATCTGCGCATTCCCTCGTGGTGCAAAGGGGCAAAGTGTTCGGTGAATGGCAAAGCTGTTCCCATGAAAAAATTGGTGAATGGATATTTGCCAATCAAACGCAAATGGCAGAAGGGTGATAAAATTGCCCTCACTTTGCCCATGCAAGCCAATCGCATCTATGCCAACCCTTCCGTCAATATGGACATTGGCAGGGTGGCTTTGCAGCGCGGGCCATTGGTTTATTGCATTGAGGAAGTGGATAACAGCGGCGGGCCGGTTCAACGTTTGAAGTTGCCGCGCTCATCATCGCTCAAGATCAAACATCGCGCAGATTTGTTTGATGGCGTGGTAACATTAACTGCCAAGGCCAAAGCGATCGTTCACAAAGATTGGAAGGCCAATCTCTATCGCACCGAAGCACCGCGCGAAACTCTCACCACATTAACGGCCATCCCATATTATTTGTGGAGCAATCGCGGTCAAGGCTCAATGGTGGTTTGGATTCCCGAAGCTTGAATGTGGGACAAGGGAAAATGAAACACGTTGAACTTCAGAATATTACCAAACGATATGGTCAGTTTCAGGCCGTGACTGATCTTTCATTGGTCATTGAAAAAGGCGAGTTCTGCGCATTGCTGGGGCCTTCGGGCTGCGGCAAATCTACATTGTTGCGCATGATCGCCGGTTTGGAAGAAGTGACTGAGGGCAAAGTTGTAATCAGCGGTGCGGATGTGACGGATGTGCCGCCAGCCAAGCGCCGCATCGCCATGGTGTTTCAATCTTATGCACTTTATCCACATATGACGGTGGGGCAGAATATTGGCTTTTCACTCAGTGTGGCTCATGCGTCAAAGGCAGAGATTGAAAAGCGCACCGCAGAAGTTGCCACAATGTTGCAGCTGGATAAATTATTAGACCGAAGACCCGCGCAACTTTCTGGCGGTCAACGTCAGCGCGTTGCGATTGGCCGGGCATTGGTGCGTGAGCCCGAGGTGTTTTTATTCGATGAGCCACTGTCTAATCTTGATGCATTGTTGCGCGTGCAAATGCGCTTGGAATTGGCAAAGCTCCATAAGGAACTGAAATCAACGATGATCTATGTCACCCATGATCAAGTTGAAGCGATGACCTTAGCCACCAAAATTGTTGTGCTGGACAATGGTCGAATTTCTCAAGTTGGAACACCGTTGGAGCTTTATCATTCGCCAGCAAATAAATTTGTAGCGTCGTTCATCGGTTCACCAGCGATGAATTTTTTCAATTCTAAAATCATCAATGTCAGCGCGAAATCTATGGACATTCAACTTGGTTCAACACGGCAAATAAAGTTGAATTGCAGCGGCACTGATTTGAAGAACGGCGACGACATAGAAATCGGCATCCGCCCTGAACATATTACAATTGCAGAAAGTTCTAAGAGGGTCGATATTTCTGGCGCCATCAGCATTGTTGAGCAACTTGGCAATTCAACCGTTCTTTACGTTGACAGCGAAATCGGACAAGTCATTGTTGAATGCGGTGGCGATACAAATCTGGAAATTGGAAGTGCCATTGGATTGAACTTTGACATCAAGAAAGTTCATGCGTTCAGCACCGGTGGCCAAGTTCTGCCTCGGCACTCAGTGTAAAAAGTCGCGCGGGTTTTGAACCCGTATTCTGGATTTTTTGCCTCGTGCATTGTGCGGTGCAACATAGTGGGACAGTGCATTCAGGCTTAAAATTGAAATTATGGACGCTATAAAATAGGATCTCTGTCACGTTGACTTTACAAGAAGAGTCATCGAAATGATGGCATCTGATCTTAAGGAAAATGCGTGTTGAAAGCCAAAACCACCAAGCCGGAAAATGCCCGTCCGTTTTATGCCCGCCATTCAAAAGAACAATTGCGCAATGCCTTGCGCCGCATGTGGCTGATCAGGCGCTTTGAAGAGGTGGCAGAGGATTCTTATGTGCGTGGGCTAACCCACGGAACCATGCATCTTTCCATCGGGCAGGAAGCTTCGGCCGTTGGCATTTGTATGGATTTAACCAATTCAGATTACATCACATCCACGCACCGCGGCCATGGCCACTGCATTGGCAAAGGCGCTGAAGTGAAGTTTATGTTCGCCGAATTTTTTGGCAAGGAAGAAGGGTATTGTCGGGGCAGGGGCGGTTCTATGCATATTGCTGATCCAGCCACAGGAAACTTGGGCGCCAATGGAATTGTAGGCGGTGGTTTGCCTTTGGCAACGGGTGCGGCCTTGGCCATTCAACAACGCAAGGGCCAAGATGTTGCCGTGTGCTTTTTTGGTGATGGTGCCAATAATGAAGGCGCGTTCCACGAATCGTTGAACATTGCAGCCGTGTGGAAATTGCCGGTCATTTATGTGTGCGAAAATAATCAGTATGGCATGAGCGTTTCAACCGAGCGTTCAACCGCTGTCAAAGATATTGCCACGCGTGCGGCAGCATACAATATGCCCGGCGTGATTGTTGATGGAAACGCCATTGCAGATGTGAATGAAGCGATGATGGCGGCCATTGAACTTGCGCGCAATGGTGGGGGCCCCAGTTTGATTGAATGTAAAACCTATCGCACGCGCGGCCACTCGCGTTCAGACCGCAACCGTTATCGTACCAAAGAAGAAATTGAAGATTGGAAAGTGAAAGACCCCATTCCAGCTTTTGAAAATGAATTGCAGAAATTTGGGGTTTTCAACTTGGCTGAAATTGAAGCGGTTCGCGCCCAAGTTGAAACTGAGGTAGCCGAAGGTTTTGCCTTTGCTCAAAGCGGCACTAATCCTTTGCCGCAATCTGTTCTGCGTGATGTGTACACTGTTTCAGGTGCGGCATGAGCATGCGTGAACTTTCATTTGCTCAAGCCTTAAACGAGGGCATGGCTCAGGCCATGGAGGCAGATCCGCGCGTGTTCATCATGGGCGAAGATATTGGCGTTTATGGTGGCGCATTTGGCGTGACGGGCGAACTTGTTCATCGTTTTGGTGAATTGCGCGTGCGTGATACGCCAATTTCTGAATTGGGCGGGGCAGGTGTTGCAGTGGGTGCAGCCATTGCTGGTGCCCGGCCGATTTATGAATTTCAGTTTTCTGATTTTGTTTCCTTGGCGATGGAGCAGATTGTCAACCAAGCCGCAAAAATGCGTTATATGCTGGGCGGAAAAATTTCGGTGCCTGTGGTGTTTCGCATGCCCTGTGGTTCGGGCACGGGTGCCGCGGCCCAACATTCACAATCGCTTGAAGCATGGTTTGGCCATGTGCCGGGTTTGAAGGTGGTTGAGCCTTCCACACCAGAAGATGCCAAAGGCATGTTGCTTGCGGCTTTAGATGATCCTGATCCGGTTTTGATTTTTGAACACAAGCTTCTCTATAAAACGAAGGGCCATGTGCCTGAAGCCATGTATCATACACCTTTGGACAAAGCTGTGGTGCGCCGCGCTGGTAAAGATGCAACTGTGGCAGCCCTTGGCATCATGGTGCAGAAATGTTTAGACGCTGCTGAAATTTTAGCAGGCGAAGGCATAGACCTTGAGGTGATTGATTTGCGCTGCATCAGGCCCATTGATGCTGCCACGTTGATTGAAAGCGTTAAAAAAACCACACGGCTTGCTTGCGTTTATGAAGCTGTAAAAGCCTTTGGTATTGGTGCTGAAGTCAGCGCTCTCATTTGCGAAAGTGAGGCCTTTGATTATCTGGACGCGCCCATCATGCGGTTGGGTGGAACAGATTCACCCATTCCTTATAGCCCGATTTTAGAGAAGGCAGCTGTGCCACAAGTTGAAGATATTGTGGCTGGCCTTCGTTCACTTGTGACAAAGCGGTTTTAAGCCATGGCAACAGAAGTTATTCTGCCAAAAGTTGATATGGATATGTCTACCGGCACCATTTCCAAATGGCATGTGGTGGATGGCGAGGCCGTTAAAAAAGGCCAACAGATTTTCGAAATTGAAACCGATAAATCAGCCATGGAAATTGAAGCACCAGCAGATGGTGTTATTAAAATTGGCAACGCGAAATCCGGCATTGTTTTGCCGATTGGCTCTGTTGTCGGCATGATTTATGGCGCGAAAGAAAATCCTCTGGCGTTTGTAGCACCCATTCCGATGGGTGTGGCACAGCTGGGCGCGAAAGCTCCGTTGATTGAGTTGCGTTTGCGCGGAAGTGACGCTGAAAAAAATGCGATGGAAACTGGTGTCGTTCGGGCGACACCTATGTCGCGCAGGTTGGCGAGAGAATTGGCAATAGAGCTTTCTGCACTGGAGGGCACCGGCCCTCAAGGCCGCGTCGTGGCGGGCGATGTTTCTGCCGCCAAGCTTCAACAGTCAAACGCCTCGAATAATTTGCCAAGAACAGATGGCTTGGAAGTTAAGCCCTTTGACGGCATGCGCCGCATCATCGCCCAAAGGTTGACGCAAGCCAAACAAACTATTCCGCATTTCTATTTGCATGCCACCTGCACGATCGATGATCTTCTCGACATGCGCACGCGGATGAATGCACAAATGCCTGATGATGAAAAATTGTCGATCAATGATTTTATCATCAAGGCGTTGGCGCTGGCCCTGCAAAAAGTTCACGGGGCTAATGTTACCTATTCAGACGGCGGCATTGTTCAACACAAGCACAGCGATATTGCTGTTGCCGTGGCTGTGGAAGGTGGGCTCTACACGCCCATTATTCGCCAAGCCGAATTAAAAACCTTCCGCCAGATTTCATCTGAAATGAAAGATCTTGTGGCCCGCGCCAAGGCCCGCAGGCTAACGCCCGCAGATTATCAAGGCGGAACATCGGCTATTTCTAATCTGG
>JANXRO010000043.1 GCA_025356765.1 Hyphomicrobiales bacterium
GCGGGCATCACTGGCAAATCATCACGGCTGGTGGATGCGCCTCTTGAGGTTATACGCCAGACGATCAACATTAATTTGATGGGTGCCATTTACGTTTCGCGTGAAGCTGTCAAGCGCATGTCCACCCGACTTGGCGGCCAAGGCGGCGTGATTGTAAACGTTTCGTCTGCGGCGGCTTTGAATGGCAGCCCCGGCGAATATGTTTGGTATGCTGCTTCAAAAGGCGGAGTGGAAAGCTTAACCTTTGGGCTCGCCAGAGAAGTTGCCGAAGAGGGAATTCGTGTGAATGCTGTTGTGCCCGGCATGATTGATACAGAAATCCACGAGCGTTCAACTGGTGATCAAGCGCGTGTTGAACGCATTCGCCCTACAATTCCCATGAAGCGCATTGGCAAAGCCCACGAAATTGCACAGGCCATTTTGTTTCTGCTCAGTGAAAAATCATCTTATGTAACAGGCACAACCTTGCGCGTTTCAGGAGGTCGATAATGTTGAAAATGCGGGTGATCCCCTGTCTTGATGTAAAAGACGGGCGCGTTGTTAAGGGCGTAAATTTTGTTGATCTGCGCGATGCAGGAGACCCGGTTGAAGCAGCGCGCGCCTATGATGCAGCGGGTGCTGATGAGCTTTGTTTTTTAGATATTACGGCGACGCATGAAAACCGCGGCCAGTTGTTTGATGTTGTCAAACGCACGGCAGAGGCCTGTTTCATGCCGCTGACTGTGGGTGGCGGGGTACGCAAGGTTGAAGATATTCGCCAATTGCTTTTGTCGGGTGCTGACAAAGTTTCAATCAACTCCGCAGCAGTGGCCAATCCAGACTTTGTCAAAGAAGCCGCTGAAAAATTTGGTTCGCAATGTATTGTTGTGGCCATTGATGCCAAGGAAACTGCGCCTGGCAAATTTGAAATTTTCACCCATGGTGGCCGCCAAGCAACGGACATTGATGCCGTGGATTTTGCAAGGCGCATTGCAAGTTTGGGGGCCGGTGAAATTTTACTGACATCGATGGATCGTGATGGAACAGGCAAGGGTTTTAACCTAGCCCTAACGCGCGCGGTGGCCGATGCCGTTGCAATTCCCGTTATTGCATCGGGCGGTGTTGGCACGCTTGATCATCTTGTCGAAGGCATTCGCGATGGCCATGCCACTGCGGTTTTAGCAGCTTCCATTTTTCATTTTGGAACGTTCACCATTGGCCAAGCAAAGGCGCATATGGCCAAGGCTGGCCTTGCGATGAGGATTACGGCATGAACACCTTGGAAAAACTGGCCGCAATAATTGCATCGCGCCAAGGCAAGCCGACTGATACTTCATACACGGCCAAGCTTTTAAACAGCGGCGCAGAAAAATGTGCCAAGAAATTTGGTGAAGAAGCTTTTGAATTGGCGATGGCTTCTGTTTTGGGCAACAAAGCCAACATTAGTAATGAAGCAGCGGATGTGTTGTATCATCTTCTGGTGTTGCTGCAATCTTCGGATGTTCCGCTTTCCGATGTGATGGCAGTTTTAGAAAAACGTGAAGGCACTTCGGGCCTTGTTGAAAAAGCCAATCGCAATGGTTGATATTGAAGAGGATCTCGCCAGAGAGGTCTCCCCATTCAGGCGTTTTGGGCGCGATGAATGGGCCGCTTTGCGCGAAGATACGCCGATGACTTTGACTGTTGCTGATCTTGATGAGTTGCGCAGTTTGAATGACCGGATTGATCTTGATGAGGTTGAGGCAATTTATCTGCCGCTTTCGCGCCTGCTCAATCTTTATGTGCAAGCCAGCCAAAAATTGTTCAACGCGTCCAACATGTTTCTTCATCGGCATGATTTGAAAGTGCCTTATGTGATTGGTGTTGCGGGCAGTGTGGCTGGTGGCAAAAGTACAACGGCGCGGATTTTGCGTCGGCTGCTTTCCCGCTGGCCATCAACGCCGAAGGTTGATCTTGTCACCACAGATGGTTTTTTGTTGCCCAATAGTATTTTGGAACGCGATGGTTTGATGGGGCGCAAAGGCTTTCCCGAAAGCTATGACCTTCCGAACATCTTGCGCTTTATGTCTCAGATAAAATCAGGTGAACCTGATGTTGAAGCGCCACTTTATTCGCATTTAACTTATGATGTGTTGCACGGAAAATCGCAGTTGATTGACCAGCCGGATATTTTAATTGTTGAAGGCATCAATGTTTTGCAAACAGGCCGCCCGCCGCGTGATGGCCGAGGTATTCCCAACACATCAGACTTTTTTGATTTTTCGATTTTTATTGACGCCGATGAACCAGATTTACGCAGCTGGTATATTGAGCGGTTTTTCACCTTGCGCAATGGCGCGTTTAAAGATCCAAAATCATATTTCCATCGCTATGCTTCTTTAAGTGATGACGAGGCACGAAAAGTTGCCACACGAATCTGGGAAACAATAAATCTGGTGAACTTGCGCGATAATATTATTCCCACGCGGCCGCGCGCAGATTTAGTTTTGCGCAAAGGTTCTGATCACAAAGTAAGATCGGTATTTTTACGCAAGTTATAATTTAACTCACAAATCTCGATTTCACTTTTTTTACCAAATCATCGCGCACATCGCGGTAAGCATCCAATATCTGGCTGCGGCTGCCTTGGGTTTGAGATGGATCAGCTATTTTCCAATTCTCAATATCCAAAGCCAGGCTGGTGCCCAAATGTTTGGCTTTGTTTTCAGCCTCGGGCGACAGCGTAATCAACACATCAAAAACGGAATCTTCTAAATCTTCAAAACTGTGCGGCCGGTGGGCTTTGATGTCGATGCCAATTTCATCCATCACCATGCCGACAAACGGATCAGGATCGCCCGCCGCAATTCCGGCAGAGGCCACATAGATTTTATGCCCGCAATAGTGATGCAAGATTGCCGCCGCCATGGGCGAGCGAATTGCATTTAAAGTGCAAGCAAATAAAACGGCGCTGGGCAATTTGATATTCATCTCAGCTTGCCCTCGCGGTTAAGGCACACACCAGGGTGAACAGCCTTCGCGCCGTATCAAAATCCATTTCAACTTTGCCGTTGAACCGCGTCTGCAAAATTTCACTTCCCTCGTTGTGAATGGCGCGACGGGCCATATCAATCGCCTCGATGGCTTGCGGGTTCGATGCTTTCACCGCCATGTTATAACTGTCACAGATTTGGAAATAATCTTTCACCACACGGCGAAACGGCCCGAGGCCTAGCGCAAAAATGTGCAATGGCTCATTGGCCATATTTGAAATTTGAAACACCAAGCGTTGATCTTGCGAGGCCAGATGCAAATTATAAGGACCTTTAGGGCCGCCGCTGAGCGCAAAATTATTGGCTTCAATCAAATCGCGAATGGCAACATCCCGATCATGTTGAAATTCACTGCTGATTGAAGCAGCAAGATTGTTGTCAATCGTAATGCCAATCAATCTTTCGTTTGAAACTTGCACAATCAATCCGCGTGCTTTGGAATAATGTCAGTGCCCCAAGTGCCACCCAAATCCGACAATGTTGCATTCACACAGGAAACAATCAGCTTGATTTGAATTCCCGCAGAATAGTTCAACGTGACGATGCCTGAAAGCGCATCGGCCTTTTTAAAGGTGATGGCTAACAGGGATAACACCGCGTTTTTTTCAACTCTATCGAGCCCGCTGGTTTTCACTTCCGTGACATCATCAAAATGCAAGCCAGCGCGGCGGCGTTGTTTTTCAGGTGTTGCATCCCATGCAAAGCGATTGGCCACAAGTGCAAAACGCCTGCGCTTTTTGTCGAAGCTTAAGTCCGCCCGCTTCATCAACGCGTCTTGCATTTGCGCTGAAATAACAGCCAAATCTGCTTCGTCAACCGCTGTTAATCGCAGCATCCGCTCAAGCCCCTGCGATCCTTGAAACATCCGCACCAACGGCAGAAAGCTTGCCTTCCAAATCTTCAAAACCACGATCAAGATGATACACACGGTGCAACATCGTCTCACCCTCGGCCGCCAGTGCCGCAATCACCAAAGATACGGATGCGCGCAAATCTGTTGCCATCACATCAGCGCCTGTCAATTTGGCAACGCCGCGCACTTCGGCCATATCGCCATGCAAATGAATATCAGCGCCAAGGCGCACCAGCTCTTGCACATGCATGAAGCGGTTTTCAAAAATGGTTTCGCGAATGTGGCTTTTGCCCTTGGCCATGGTCATCAATCCCATGAACTGAGCCTGCAAATCTGTCGGGAAGCCGGGGTATGGATCGGTTGTCACATCAACCGGCAAAATGCCTGTGCCATTGCGCTTAATGCGCATACCTTCGTTGGTGCTGGTGACATCAAGGCCAGCGCGGCGCATGGTTAAGATCACATCGTCAAGTGTATCAGCACGCGCACCCCGCAAGGTTACATCGCCACCAGCCATGCCAACGGCCATGGCATAGGTGCCAGCTTCAATACGATCTGCCACAACGGTGTGTTCCGTGCCGTGCAGGCTTGTCACACCGGTGATGTTCAATGTGCGGGTGCCGATGCCTTCAATCTTGGCACCCATCTTCACCAGGCATTCGGCAACATCAGTGATTTCAGGTTCCATCGCCGCGTTTTCGATCGTGGTATCGCCCTTGGCCAAAACAGCGGCCATCACCGCGGCATGGGTTGCGCCCACAGAAACTTTGGCGAATGAAATATGGCCGCCCTTCAATCCACCCTTGGCCTTGGCCAAAACATAGCCTTGTTCAATCACACATTCAGCGCCCAATTTTTCAAAGGCCTGGATGTGCATGTCAACTGGCCGTGTGCCAATGGCGCAGCCGCCGGGCAGCGAAACCTTGGCTTCGCCCATGCGGGCAATCAACGGGCCCAACACCCAGAAGGACGCGCGCATTTTTGAAACAAGTTCATAGGGTGCGGTTGTGTCGGTGATGGTTTTGGCGGAAATCTTCAAGGTTTCGCCAGCAGCACTGAGTTGGCCCACACGTTTTCCGGCGGTGGTGATATCAACACCGTGGTTTTGCAAAATGCGTTGCAGGCGCTGGGCATCCACAAGGCGCGGCACGTTGTGCAAGGTTACGGTTTCAGGCGTAAGCAAAGGCACAATCATCAAGGGCAAGGCCGCGTTTTTGGCGCCCGAAATATCAATCACGCCACTTAATTTATTGCCACCGCGAATGCGGATACGATCCATAAGTTACCTCTTTTGGGCAGATTCGATTCTGCCATTCCTAAATGCTGCAGGGAGTGAAAGCCTCAATAGTGGCTGCCACCGCGAAATCAACCTAGATTTTTGCATAGACCTAATGGCGGGATTGAGGCGGATAGGTGCTTTTTGGCCCAAGTTGCGTGGACGAATTTCGATTGTCTGAAATAAATTCTATAGATAGCAAAATAGTCCTTGACAGCGCACGGTCGAACCGTTATGTCTCGGCATACTCCACCATTGGGTCAAAGTTTCAATTCCACTACCAACAAGTCTTGCAAGCCCACGAAGACAACGTTGGGGAGCGGGTCGAACTCGTTGAAAATGTGGAGAGAGATTTGTGTTATCGCGGGAACACGATGCGTCTGCACGGGAGCCCCGCGGAAGTTGTGGAAGAAATACCTGTGGGGAACTGATTTAATTCAGCTAGCCCTTTAATCCAGACTCTGCGACATTCCAGCGGTTTGGGGATCGAAATGAGTAGAACCGTAGATAAACTACAGAAGCAGCTCCAAGAGGAAGTGTTTCACTACGCCAAGGATGGAAAGAAGGCCGCTGGACGTGCGCTGGGCACTATTGTTGAGATAATCACCTACTACAAGATCTGTTCCTGGGGATTTTCCAAGAACATTCTCATCTAGAAACCAATACCCGAGTTTGGACGTGATGACATCCGACATA
>JANXRO010000368.1 GCA_025356765.1 Hyphomicrobiales bacterium
TCAAGGAAGGTTCCATCTTCAAGTTCCAGATGATCACCATCTTCAATGAAAACCGAAAGTGGCAAATCCACCAAAATCTCTTTGCCATTTTCGGTGAGGATTAGTTTACGCCTTAAGTGACGGTCTTCGGCTTTGAGTTCAGTGCCATCGGTTGCTGTGCCCGGTGTTTCGTCAAAGCGAATATGTTTTATGGCGCGCATTAAAACAGAAAATATCGTTGTGCCATGGGCAGGCTTGTTGCAGGTTCACACACCAGCAATTCACCATCAGCGCGAACCTCATAGGTTTCAGGATTGACGGTGATGTTCGGCATGGCGTTGTTGTGAATCATGGATGATTTTGACAATCCGCCGCGGGTGTTTTTCACGGCGATCATGTGTTTGGCGGTTCCCAGCTTTTTGGCAAGGCCGGCATCTTTGGCCGCTTGGGACACAAACACCACCGAAGAATTTGTCAGCAATTTTCCAAAGCTGGCAAACATGGGGCGATAATGCACTGGCTGCGGCGTGGGGATGGACGCATTGGGATCACCCATCGGTGCTGCCGCAATAGAGCCGCCCAGCAAAACCATTTCGGGCTTTACGCCAAAGAAGGCCGGGTTCCACAATACCAAGTCTGCGCGCTTGCCAATTTCAATCGAGCCCACTTCATGGGCAAGGCCGTGGGCGATGGCGGGGTTGATGGTATATTTTGCGATGTAGCGTTTGACGCGGCCATTATCATTGCCCTTGTCGCCTGCAAGTTCGCCGCGCTGCACTTTCATTTTATGCGCGGTTTGCCAACAGCGGATGATGACTTCACCCACGCGGCCCATGGCCTGGCTATCTGACGAGATCATCGAGAAAGCGCCTAAATCATGCAGAATGTCTTCAGCCGCAATGGTTTCTTTGCGAATGCGGCTTTCAGCAAAAGCAATGTCTTCTGGAATTTGCGGAGAGAGGTGATGGCACACCATCAACATATCCAAATGTTCAGCAACCGTATTGATTGTATAGGGACGTGTGGGGTTGGTTGATGAGGGTAACACATTGGGCAAGCTTGCCACTTTGATAATATCTGGCGCATGGCCGCCGCCTGCCCCTTCCGTATGGAAAGTGTGAATGGTGCGGCCTTTGAAGGCGGCGATGGTTGCTTCAACAAAACCAGACTCGTTTAACGTGTCTGTATGAATGGCCACCTGCACATCAAAGGCATCAGCCACGCTTAAACAATTATCGATGGCGGCGGGCGTTGTGCCCCAATCTTCGTGCAGTTTTAAACCGCATGCACCGGCCAAAATCATTTCTTCCAAGGGGGCTGCAAGCGAGGCATTGCCTTTGCCCATAAAGCCCAAGTTCATGGGAAAAGCATCGGCCGCTTCAATCATGCGTTCCAAGTGCCATGCGCCTGTGCAAGTGGTGGCAAGCGTGCCATGGGCCGGGCCAGTGCCACCGCCCAACATGGTGGTGATGCCAGAATAAAGCGCTTCTTCCAATTGTTGGGGGGCGATGAAATGGATGTGGCTATCAACGCCGCCTGCTGTGAGAATTTTTCCTTCGCCTGCAATAATTTCGGTTGAAGGGCCAATGATGATGGTGACACCATTTTGCGTATCCGGATTACCAGCTTTCCCGATAGCGGCAATGCGACCTTCCTTCAGGCCAACATCGGCTTTGTAAATTCCTGAGTGATCGACGATCAACGCATTGGTGATGACAGTGTCCATTGCGCCTTGGGCGCGTGTGGCTTGAGATTGGCCCATGCCATCGCGGATAACCTTTCCGCCACCGAATTTAACTTCCTCGCCGTAGAGAGTGAAATCTTTTTCCACTTCAATCATCAATTCAGTATCGGCCAAGCGCACTTTATCGCCCACTGTGGGGCCATACATTTGTGCATAGGTTTGACGTGAAATTTTTGCCATCAGAGTGCGCCCATCACTTTGCCTTGGAAGCCATAGATTTTTCGCGATCCACCAATGGGTACCAATGTCACATCGCGGCGCTGGCCCGGCTCAAAGCGCACGGCGGTTCCTGCTGCAATGTCCAAGCGCATGCCACGCGCGGCGGCGCGATCAAATTCCAAACTGTCATTGGTTTCAAAGAAGTGATAGTGGCTTCCCACTTGAATGGGCCTGTCGCCAGTGTTGGCCACATGCAAGGTGATCTGCTTTGCACCGACATTAAGCTCAATATCGCCAGATTTTGTGATGACTTGACCGGGGATCATTTTGACCTCTCAACGAATGGGGTGGTGGACAGTGACAAGCTTTGTGCCGTCGGGGAATGTTGCTTCAACTTGTACATCGTGAATCATATCGGCAATGCCATCCATCACTTGTGATTTGGAGACAACATGGGCTGCCTGTTGCATCAGATCAGCAACGCTTTTTCCATCACGGGCACCTTCCACCACAAACTCTGTTATGAGCGCAATGGCTTCAGGGTGGTTGAGTTTAACACCGCGTTCCAAACGCTTGCGCGCCACAATGGCCGCCATGGCAATAATCAATTTATCTTTTTCACGCGGCGTGAGTTGCATATTATTTCCTCATGCAGTCCAAATTTTAGGCAAGGCTTCTGCCCCAGCCAATGCTTTGATTGCGGGAATCAAAGCCTTTCGCAAGGTATAACCATCTTTGGATGTGAACCTTGCAATCAGCTTGCCATTCCAAGCAGAAGCCACACAAAATTTTCGAATGGCATCCAGTTTAGTTTCAGCATCATCTGCCACATAAATCATCGTGGCCATGGCTTGCGCGCCATCAAGCGTTGCTTTGGATGACGGCAAATCTGGCCCGATTTTTAATTCTTCGGCGTGAAGCAATTTATCATCGCGCCATATGCGCCAACTGTCTTGAAGGTGAATGTTATTGATAATCTCGCCCATGGCGGTTCTGCCAAAGACCACGGGTTCAATGGCGAGAAATTTTGCTGTGGTGGCGAGTGTGATTGTGTAAGTGCGGGCCAGAGATGCGCCGTTATACAAAATGGTTTCTTGCGGAAGCCAAAACAGCTGGGCATGTTTTTCAACATTGATATGCGTCGAAATTTCCGCAGGCGGGCCTAGTGTTTGGTAGACGCGCTCTGCTGCCTGAGATGTGAGGCAAAGACTGCCTCCTTCTTCACACCCAAAACTCAAATCAAATTTATCGCCACCAGCCAAGCCGCCGCCTGTGTTGATGGTGATGGCTTGCGTTGCGCCATATGGAATGCGAATTTTTGATGCGCCACTTTCGCGCAAGATTTTTGGGCCAGACTTTCCCATGGTGAAGGCCAGTTCACCCACACTGCGTTGGCGCAGCAAATTGGCCGCAGCTGTCACGCCAATGCCTTCGCGATTGTGCGGATCGCCTTGAGGCTCTGCACCATCATCCTGGGATTTACAAAATCAGGCTGGCTGGCCAGCTTCACCACAACCATGTTGTTTGCAAAATCGATATAGATCAATTGACCGAATACGCCACGGCACATGATATTGCGTGATGTGTTATTTTCAATCCAGAATTGATTGTGATATGCGCCGCCCGGAAGCGTTACTGAATAAGGCTCGCCAAAGAGGGCGTGATTGCCTTTGCGGGTTTCATCAATCCACGTTTGCGGAACAATGCCTTGGCCGCCTTCTAAAACCATTTGGCCAAAGCGGGCATAATCACGCAGCGTGGCATTAAAGCCGCCATCCGCGATGGAATAGCCTGCACGATCAACAGTGAAATAAGCTGATTCTTCAGCGCCCAATTTCTGCCAGATATTTTCTGAAACAAGTTCATGCAGGCGTTTGCCAGTGACGCGCTCCATGGCAAAAGCCAAAACATCTGTTTCAATGGACCTATATTCAAAAGCTGTGCCATGGGGCCTGGTGGTTTGTTTGAGGCCTAATATCTGATGCCATACGTCAGTGGGCCATTGAAGGCTTGGATCTGCATCAGCGGGAATGGGTTTCCACCCGCAGGCCACATCCAATTGCCCCACATCTGAATGTGGATCTGTGTAGGTTTCATCAAACCTGACACCGGTTGTCATATCCAACACCTGTTGCAGCGTTGCACCCTTCCAGCCCGTGTGATCCAGCTCTGGCAAATAGTGGGTGATGTGTTGCTTAGGATCAAGCAAGCCTTGGCCTATCAGGATGCCAGCCGTCATTCCCACCACAGATTTTGCAACGGATTGAGAAAGATGCGCATGGCGCGGGCTCATACCATTAAAATAACGCTCGTACACAAGGTTGCCATGATGCAAAACAATAAATCCGTCCGTGTACAGATCATTTAACAAGGACAAGAGAGGCTTGGTTTGGCCATCTGGATTTGCCACTTCCAGCGTGTCTAAATTATTCTGGCGCGTGTTGAAATTTCGAACCGGGCCTGCTCCGC
>JANXRO010000385.1 GCA_025356765.1 Hyphomicrobiales bacterium
ATCTGATTCATAACTAAAATATCTGCGTATATCTGCTTACGGAGGTGTAGATTACTATAGTGTGATTTTCCTTTGGATGGGGATGATTTTACTCGTCATGTTCGGCTCGCAGAACGCAGCCCAAGCTTCCATAAGCTTGCGGCGCTTGTCGAACAGGTCACCACGTCGGTAAGCTGCCTCTGCCTTGTTGCCGATAGTGTGTGCCAAAGCCATCTCACAAACTTCATGCGGGAACGATGTTTGTTCAGACGCCCAATCGCGGAACGTCGAGCGAAAGCCGTGGACGGTGATGTCATTGTGACCCATGCGTTTGAGCAACATGGCCATTGCCATATTCGAAAGCGGCTTGCCTTTTGCATTGCCGGCAAACACGTAATCATTGTGCATGTGTTTGGCTTGCTGGATCAAATCAAGAATCTCTACAGCGCGCGGTGTAAGCGGTACGCGATGCTCATGGCCTGCCTTCATGCGATTGGCTGGAATGGTCCAGACAGCTTTAGTCAGATCAAATTCGTTCCAATTGGAATTGAGTACTTCACCCGAACGCGTTGCCGTGAGAATGCAAAGTTCCAAAGCCAGCGCTGCGGTGGCTTGCGAGCCCCGTAGGGCGGAAATAAATGCTGGAAGGTCATCATAAGCCAAAGCTACATGATGGCCGCGGGTGAGCCTCTGGCGGGCTGGCAGAATAGATTTAAGATGGCCTTTCCACCGGGCTGGATTTTCCAAGCCATCGCGATAGCCTTGGGCCTTGGCTGAATCTAATATGTTTTCAATCCTGCCGCGAAGCCTCGACGCTGTCTCAGGCACTTTCTGCCAAAGCGGGCGCAATACTTTCAGCACCGCTTGTGTATCAATGGCGTTAAGCGGCAACGAACGCATAGCCCCACAATAAGCAGGCCCCAAGGTGGATGCCCATTGCGCCTTGTGTTTGTCATTTCGGAACTTGCCTTCATGCGTCTTGACATATTCATCGGCAAAGGCTCCAAAGCTGATCTTGCTGGCTTCAATCTTTTCTGCAGCCCTGCGCTCGGCCAGAGGATCGATGCCATCCTTGAGCAACTTCAGGGCAGCAAGGGCCTTAACTCGGGCTTGCGCCAAAGACGTCGTAGCAATGCCGCCAAGGCCCATCTCCCGCTGAACCTTGTCAAAACGGTAAAAGAACACCCAACTTTTGGCTCCAGCCTTCGTGATGTTCAAATAAAGATTGCCCCCATCAGAGTGTCTGCCAGGTTCTTTCAGAGTTTCGACCTGCCGTGCTGTGAGTTTACCCATCGCTTTATTTAGTCCTGCTTTTTCCCTAGCATCTTCCCTAGCAGAAAGGGCTGGCTCTGGGCAATCGGTAAAAAGCGCTGGCGAACATCAGCGGAAAGGTAATCCAGTAAATAGGCCATATATCCATACATTGGCGTTCTGAAGTGGATAATGGCGAACGTCACTTAGTCGGACTCCTTCTCCGCCATTTGTCGCCGCTCAATAACTGTATTAATTTGAAATTTTATGAATTGGCGGCAATCTTCCCACAACTTACTCGATAGTACGTGCCCGCCGCCAACTTTTGAACCTGATCAGACTGGCATGGTGGGGTTGCAGGCGGTGTCTATTTACTTTCAACAAACCAACTGAGCAAATTGATGGACGACCAGTTTTATCCATGTGTCGACGGGGCTGTATTTGACCAAGTTTACTCTAATGATGGCGGTGTTAGGGATAAATTGGATGGCCAATAAGCGAGACAACGGCCGTATGACATCCAATAGAAAAGCCCGCGCCATAACTAAAACGCGGGCTTTCCATTTATAGTTGGAGATGGATTAGATTATTTCTTCATCATCTTCATATGCATTTTGTGAATCTTCATCATCATTTTATTATGACGAACCATTTCCATTTTGCACATGTTGTCCATGCGTCCATCTGGGCAGTCCGTTGCATGCATGCCCGATGCGCTTGTGTCAGCCAGCGCGCCACCAGAAAATGTTGCAGAGCCGAATGCAAGACTCACAACGGCTGCTGCTGCAAGAAGTGATTTTTTCATAGACTATTCCTTTTTTTATTTATTTGGTTGACGCGGCAGCGAACGCTACCGCTGCCATTGCTTGACCCCAATTCTGAGACAAAGACCACACAACTTAACGTGATTGTTTTGTGTTCTCATTTCCCCAAAAAATTGAGAATTATGATCGGGTTGCACGTCAAGTAAGGAGAGTTAAAAAACTGATTTTGATCCGGTCTTATATCAATGCTGCGTTACCAAGGATCTCGGAGGCGCAACGCCCATCACAATAAAGTGTAGGCCAAAGTGAAACGAAATAATTAAATAGTTTGAATATTTGGATTACAAATAAACAGCGTGAGCAGTTTATTTCCTTGGCTGCTCTCTCTAAGGCCCATGTAATCCTCCGAGGATACATGGGCCTTATTGCATTTTGCCAAACGCTATAACCTAAAACATTCAAACCCGCGCTGAAGTTGATTGTGCGTTTTTAAAATTCCGCAGCAAATTACTCAGTCCGTCTTTCCGCCTCTCGCCACAACTTTAACGGACCATCAGGTACAGATTTTCTGCACCCAGCCAGCGCCGCCAATGAGGCGAAGCTGTGTTACGCACATTGACCATGATCCGCTCACCCTTTCTCATCCGCACGATTGGGGCTTCATAGTCTGGATAAATGCCATGCAGGGTAGGCTGGTTTGCCATAAGATCGCGCAAGGCACCCACAGGGTCGCGAATTTCGTCACGCTTTGTTCTGGCCGAATATCGATTGCACATAAGGCTAAGCCAAGCCGATGAGATGAAGGAATCAAACGCTTGATCAACCAAACAGCTTCAGCACATCAATCAGCCTTTTTTCTTTGACTTCTTCGGTTTCGGCATCGGCAGTTCTTTTGCGGTGATTTTGATGAGCTCTGTCAGCCAGTCGGCATCATCCCACTGGTCGCCGGAAATCAGATAGCTTGGTTTTGCCCCGGGGTAAGCGGGGGCTTCTTCAACTGCGCCGATATAGTTTTTGCCCGCCTTGGTGGGCTTTAGAAAAAGCTGATCATCACACACCAGTGCCACCACCTTGCCAGCGCAATAAAGTGCATATTCGCCAAACATTTTGCGGGCCGAAACATCGCCAGCTGCTTGCAGCTGCTCAAGAATAAAATCCACCGTGCGTTGTTGGGTTGCCATTTAAAATTGCCTTTGAAATTCAAGAATGGTCTTAGTTGTATAACATTGTGGTTGCCACTGTTGCATAAAAACCTCATCTCACAATTTTGTCACAAAGTGGCTGTTCATCAGGTCAGATATTTGATTCTTGCATAGGTGAGAAATGGGCTTTTGACCTGGCGTTCATGGCTTGCTAGGACAATCTATAACCATAGATTTGAAGTTTGATTGAGAGTGATTGAGGCGATGATGCGTAAGTTCGGTTTTCTTGAAACACAAGCTGTTATTCGGATAAGTATGGCGGCTGCAATGGTAGCCGGCGCAACGCTGTTGAACCTGAATGCGGTTTATGCCAACGCAGCCGAAGATCTGATGAAAGCGCAGGCAGAAGATAATCCCGCCCCAACGATCTCGGGTGGAAAAAAAGAAGCGCCCATCAAAGTTGGTGGTGTACCCACAACCCAAACAGAAGTTGTGGAGGGTAAAAATCAATCGCCTATGTTGGTGACGAATTCTGACCAATTGCTTATTGCGGCTCAGCAGAGATATTCCAACATTGTGGCGCAAGGCGGCTTTCCAACCGTTCCCAACGGCAATTTCAAGAAGGGTGCCAGCAGTGATGCAATCGGTATTCTGAACAAGCGCCTTTATATTGAAGGTTATTTGCGCGTTGAAGGCACAGTGGGGAAGTTTGCCAATGTCTATACATCAGCCACAGCAGAAGCCGTTGCAAGGTTTCAGCGCAACCATGGCCTAACCGTTTCGGGCAACATGTCGCCTGCGACGTTGAGCGAGCTTAATGTATCAGCCGATAAGCGCTTGGTTACAATTTCCGCCAACATTCCGCGCGCCGCAACATATGAACTGGGCGTGGGTGATCGTTATCTGGTGGTGAATATTCCAGCCCAGCAAATTGAAACCGTAAGCGGCGGGCGTGTTGTTTCGCGCCACAATGCCATTGTGGGCAGGCCAGCGCGCCCAACGCCTGTGGTGATGACACCTTTGGCAACTGTAAAATTCAACCCTTATTGGAATGCGCCAGTTTCGATTGTTGAGAGAGATATTCTGCCGCGCCTTCAACACGACACGAAATATCTGCAAGATGCGAATATCAAAATTTTGCAAGGTGGGCCAACGGGGCCGGAAGTTGATCCGCGTAAATTAGATTTCGCCCACATTGTGCCAGATGATTATTTGTTCCGCCAAGAGCCCGGCCCACACAATGCGATGGCTACGGCCAAGATTGAATTTCAAAGCCCATTTGGAATTTATCTGCACGACACGCCTGAAAAAGAAATGTTCAACTCAGACAACCGCTTCTTCAGCTCTGGCTGCATTCGCGTTGAAAAAATGCCATTGCTTGTGCAATGGGTTTTGAATGGCCAAGACGGATATGATGCCGCCAAAATTTCTACTATGGGCGAAACACTTGAACGTTTGGATGTGCCTTTAACAGCGCCGCCACAACTGCGCGTGGCTTATTTAACTGCCTGGCCAACGGCGGGCGGCACAGTTGCTTTCCGCCATGATATTTATGAATTGGATGGAACTGGCTTCACCGTGGGCCAACCCATGCCGGTGGGTGAAATGAGCCCAGATGGAAAACGCTTTGTTTTAAAGCCCTTGCCACGCCAACAATCAGTTGATGCTGCTGAAGCTGAAGGCTTTGGCCTGTTTGGCTTTCACAAATCCACCGGCGGGCAGGTGGCTACCAAAAACAAAAACATTTTTGGAAAGTCGTTATTTTCAACCACGGCGGCAACAGGCGCAAAGCCTATAAAATCAGTCAGCCTCACCACAAGTTCCAGCAAACCTTCAGGCTTTTTTGATTGGGCGTCATACAAGAAAAAGCAAGCCGCAGAAGAATTGCTTGCCAAGAAAAAGCTGAAAAAGAAAACCAAAAAGGCTGGCGCTTCAAAAACCGACGCAGCCAAACCAACTGACGCAAAAACCACAAGCACAAAGCCAGCAGATGCCAAAGCAATGGCTGTGGCAAAGCCCAAAGCCAAAGCAAAATCCAAGAAGTTGGATTGCAAAGCCGCAGCTGATGGTAAACTGCCTGCTGGTTGCGCCGCACCAACACCACCCAAGGTGCCGGCAAAAACCTCTGCCTAATCTGCCTGCGCCATTCTGCATCTAGACCCTGTTGCAAAACCTCTATATTGCCCAAAGGCATCGCAACAGGGATTCTAAGCCATGGCCAAAAAAGCAGTAAAGAAAATAGGCAAACCCGTAAAGCGCAAAGCAGCAAGCGGTGCAGCAAGCGGTAAAGCCAAACCGAAGGCGCTTTATCCCGGCTTCTTCAAAGACAAGCTGGCCAAGGTCGATCCAAAGATCGCCCGGGCCATCGCCAATGAATTAAAGCGCCAGCAAAATGAAATAGAGTTGATTGCTTCTGAAAATATCGTCAGCCGCGCCGTTCTGGAAGCCCAGGGCAGCGTGATGACCAATAAATATGCCGAAGGTTATCCCGGCAAGCGTTATTATGGTGGCTGCCAATATGTGGATGTTTCTGAACAACTTGCCATTGATCGCGCCAAGCAATTATTCAATGCAAAATATGCCAACGTCCAACCCCATTCCGGTGCCACGGCAAACCAAGGTGTTTTCTTTGCATTGCTTCAACCCGGAGACACATTCATGGGTCTTGATTTGGCCTGTGGTGGCCATTTAACCCATGGCTCGCCAGTCAACCAATCTGGCAAATGGTTTAAAGTTGTTTCCTATAAAGTGCGCGAAGATAACCAACAGATTGATTATGACGCGGTTGCCGCCCAAGCCTTGGCAGAACGCCCCAAGCTGATTATCGCCGGTGGCTCAGCTTATCCTCGCGCCATTGATTTTAAACGCTTCCGCCAAATTGCCGATTCCATTGGCGCTTATTTGATGGTGGACATGGCGCATTTTTCAGGCCTTGTGGCTGGCGGCGCGCATGATAATCCGGTGCAATATGCTGATGTGGTGACAACCACAACCCATAAAACTTTGCGTGGGCCACGCGGCGGTTTGATCTTGTCGAACAATGAAGAACTTGGCAAAAAATTTAATTCGGCCATTTTCCCCGGCATCATAGGCGGCCCGTTGGAGCATGTTATTGCAGCTAAAGCGGTTGCTTTCGGCGAAGCCTTGAAACCTGCTTTCAAAAAATATGCTTCTAACGTTGTGAAAAACGCTCAAGCTTTGGCCAACACCATGATTGAAGGCGGCTGTGATATTACAACCGGCGGCACAGACACACATTTGATGGTGGTTGACTTACGCAAAAAAGGCATCAGCGGAAAGGCCGCTGAACAAGCCTTGGGCCGCGCCTTTATCACCTGCAATAAAAACTCTATCCCGTTTGATCCGGCTTCCTTCGTGCTCACATCGGGCATTCGTTTGGGTTCGCCTGCAGGCACAACGCGTGGCTTTGGTGAAGCTGAATTCCGCCAAGTGGGCCAGTTGATCACCGAGGTGCTTGATGGCCTTTCCAAAAACGGCGAAGAAGGCAATAGTAAGATTGAACAGGCCGTAAAACGCAAAGTGTTGGCGCTTACGAAAAAGTTCCCAATTTATTCATAAGGAGAGCTGATGCGCTGTCCATTTTGCAGCAACGCCGATACGCAAGTGAAAGACAGCCGCGCCTCTGAAGACGGCGCGGCCATACGCCGGCGCCGGGCATGCCCCGATTGCGGCGGAAGGTTCACCACATTTGAGCGTGTGCAACTGCGCGAACTCTCCGTCATTAAACGCAACGGCAGGCGCAACTTATTTGATCGTGATAAACTGGCAAGATCTGTGCAGGTGGCGTTGCGCAAACGCCCGGTTGATGCTGAACGCATTGAACGCATGGTTTCAGGCATCGTGCGCCAGCTTGAAAGCCTTGGCGAAAATGAAATCAAATCTGAACAAATCGGCCAGCTGGTCATGGAGGGTCTAAAGGCGCTTGATGACGTAGCCTATGTGCGTTTCGCCTCAGTCTATCGCAACTTCCGCGAGGCAAAAGATTTTGAGAACCTTTTGGGCGAATTGAACAGCGAGGAAGTGCAGAACAGCAAAAACTGAACGCATCATGGAGTGAATCTGCCACGAGCGTTAAACGCCACATTGGTGCAAAAAGCGGACATTT
>JANXRO010000389.1 GCA_025356765.1 Hyphomicrobiales bacterium
CCCTAAAGCTCCCCCCACCATGATCCGCATTGACTCCATATCCAAACAGAACGGCCATCAACTTGTTTTTATCGAGGCTTCAGCAGCGTTGAACCGCGGCGAGAAAATTGGGCTTGTTGGGCCCAATGGGGCTGGCAAAACCACTTTGTTCCGCATGATTTCGGGCCGTGAAGAACCCGATGAAGGCCAGGTTTCAACGGATCGGGGCATTTCGATTGGCTATTTCAACCAAGATGTGGGCGAAATGGCGGGGCGTTCTGCCGTGGCCGAAGTGATGGAAGGGGCAGGGCCCGTCAGCGCCGTGGCCGCAGAAATGGCAGCGCTTGAAGCCGCCATGGCAGACCCTGATCGCATGAACGAGATGGACGAGATCATCGCCCGCTATGGTGAAGTTCAATCACAATTCGAAAAGCTTGATGGCTATGCCCAAGATGCGCGGGCGCGTGAAGTGTTGGCAGGCCTCTCATTCTCTCAAGAGATGATGGATGGCGATGTGGGCAAGCTTTCAGGTGGCTGGAAAATGCGCGTGGCCTTGGCCCGTATTTTGCTGATGCGCCCTGATGCCATGTTGCTGGACGAGCCTTCCAACCATCTTGATCTTGAAAGCTTGATTTGGCTGGAACAGTTTTTGAAAAATTATGATGGCTTGTTGGTGATGACTTCGCATGACCGCGAATTTATGAATCGCATTGTCACCAAAATTGTTGAGATCGATGGAGGTGAACTCACCAGCTATTCCGGCGATTATGAATTTTATGAGCAACAGCGCGCCTTGGCTGAAAAACAACAGCAAGCCAGCTTCGAACGCCAGCAAGCCATGTTGGCAAAAGAGTTGAATTTCATTGCGCGTTTCAAGGCCCGCGCATCACACGCCGCACAAGTGCAAAGCCGCGTAAAGAAATTAGAAAAGATTGATCGCGTTGAACCACCCAAGCGCCGCGTTACTGTGGCCTTTGATTTTGCCCCAGCGCCGCGTTCGGGCGAAGATGTGGCCACCATCGCTGGTGTGCATAAAGCTTATGGAACCAAGCAGATTTATGAAGGCTTGGATTTTCAAATCCGCCGCAAAGAACGCTGGTGCCTAATGGGCATCAATGGCGCTGGCAAATCCACACTGCTCAAATTGATTGCGGGTTCAACGGAGCCAGACCAAGGCAAAGTGAGCGTTGGCGCATCGGTTAAGATGGGCTATTTCGCCCAACACGCCATGGAATTATTAGATGGCGATCATAGCGTTTTTGAATCGTTGGAACACGCCTTCCCCCAAGCAACCCAAGGCTCGCTTCGCAATCTTGCCGGCGCATTCGGTTTTTCGGGTGATGACGTTGAAAAGAAATGCCGCGTGTTATCCGGCGGCGAAAAAGCCCGGTTGGTTATGGCGCAAATGTTGTTTGATCCGCCAAACTTTTTGGTGCTGGATGAACCCACCAACCACTTGGATCTTTTCACCAAAGAAATGTTGATCAAAGCCTTGGCCGATTTTGAAGGCACAATGCTGTTTGTATCGCATGACAGGCACTTTTTGGCAGCACTTTCAAACCGCGTGTTGGAATTAACGCCTGAAGGCATTCACCAATATGGCGGCGGCTATACCGAATATGTAGAACGCACAGGCTATGAAGCACCGGGGATTATGGCTTAACCCTTCGCTGCTGCTTCGCGTTTATCATTCTCAAACTTTCACTTTTTGCATTTTACAAAGCACCGGTTTACATAGCACCGGTTTCAACAAACTGCGCCAATTGTTTCAGCGAATCTTGCCAACCCAAATGACACATCTCTTCTGGAATCATATCAGGCACGCCTGCTTGCGTGATTGACATATCAGTGCCGCAGGACACGGCTTTCAGAATGACTGTGACAATCATTTCACCGGGCAAATTGGGATCATCAAATTTATCATTATAACGCAGCTTTTGATTTGGAATGAGTTCCAAATACGTGCCCCCAAAAGCATTACTGTTGCCTGAATCAAATTCAGTGAACTTCATGCGGAAAATGCCACCAACTTTGGCATCCATATGATCAACTGTGCAGGTATAGCCTGCTGGCGGCAGCCACTTGGCCGCAGCGGCGGGATCAAGAAACGCTTTATAAACCCGCGCCGGTGGCGCTTTTAAAACGCGGTGAAAGTTTAAAGTGTAAGGCATAGCGTTCTCCTATTTTGTATTTGATAATAGTGCAAAATGGCCGCCTTGAGGGTCAATGCCGTGCACAGTCCATTGCCCGCCCGGAACTTCCATCGGACCGTAAGCAACCTTTCCACCCGCCTTGGTAATGCGCGCCACAGCGGCCTCCATGCCGTCCACCATGAAATAATAAACCCATGTTGGCATTGGCATTGTGTCCATTTTTTTCATCATGCCGCCTAGATCTTTTCCATCAACCTGGAACATTTGATAAATGCCCTCGGGGCCCATGTCGTGGCCATGCCCTTTGGCCCATCCAAACATGGCGGAATAGAAATCCCACGCCTTGTTCAGATCGCCCGCATGCAATTCGTTCCAGCCCACTGTGCCAATTGAACCCGCTTTAGGCATTGCCCGCTGCTCGGTTGAAAGTGGCTGCATGATCATAAGGCCAGCCCCTGTCGGATCGGCAATCACCGCCATGCGCCCTACGTCAGGAACAGTCCACGCTTCCTTATAAATTTTGCCGCCCAATTGCACAGCCTGCTTGCAAGCTGCATCCACATCGGGGGTATAGACATAACCCGTCCACACCGCGGGCATGCCCTTCATTTCGGGCGGCGTATCCATAATTCCGCCCATGCCGGCACCGTCAACCTGCGTTACAACATAGTTAGGCATCTGTTGAGAATAAGTCCAACCGACAACTTCGCCGTAGTATTTCTTTGCGCCTTCAACATCAGACGTCATCAAGTCATGCCAGATAAACGGATTTTGCATTTTATATCCTCCCAAGGTTTCTATAGGTTGACGACCAGAATGTGTAAAAAACAAGGTTACAAAAATATTATCTGCAGAAGTGACGGTTTCTCGACATATTCTGCGTCTATATGCTGCTGTGCAGCATGCTAAACGAAGAGAGATTGAATGACACGCGCGTCTAAAACCATAGGTTTCGTGGCCGTCCTGGCCGTTCTGGCCCTTGCCCAGTGGCAATATAATATTGGGCAAACTGCACTTGGCATTGTGGGCCTTGCAAAAGCAACGGCTGAACAAACTCCTGCTGGTGCAGGTGCTGGCGCCTCTGCTGGTGGAGCGAGCGGCGCAAAAAGAAGTGCCCCACCAATTGCAGTCAAATTGGCCGAGGCAAAAAATGCTGATTTGCCCCTCATTGAACGCAGCTATGGCACAGCCCAAGCCATGGCACAGGTGAACATTAACGCCCGCATCACTAGCCAAGTGACCAAAGTTTTGGTGCAAGATGGCCAAACCGTAAAAGCCGGAGATGTGCTTCTCGAACTGGATGACCGTACCCTGCAAGCAACGCTTGCCAAAGACATGGCAACCTTGGCCAAAGACAATGCGGGGCTTGAAAACGCCAAGCTGCAAGTATTTCGTGCAAAAACCTTGGCTGCCCGCAATGCCGGAACCCAAGCAGATTTAGACACTGCTGTTGCGGCCGAAAAATCTGCCGAGCAAGTTGTGCAAGCAGATCAAGCTGTGATTGATGCTGATAAGCTTCAATTGGATTTTGCCAAGATCACGGCACCTTTTGATGGTAAGCTTGGAACGGTGACAGCGGTGCTGGGTGCTTTGGTTTCAACCAATGGTACGCAAACACCTTTGATGACCATCACAGAAATGCAACCTTTGAAAATTGCGTTTCGTTTGCCTGAACAGGTTTTGCCAGCAATACGTGCCAAGCTCGACCAAAAAAATGATGTGACAGTGCGGGTCTATGAATCCGGCAGCCATAAGCTTTTAGATTCCGGAAAATTGACGTTCGTTGATTCCAGTGTGGATACAAGCTCAGGCACAATTGGCATTGCGGCAACAGTGGCCAATGACAAGCTTGCCCTGTGGCCGGGCCAACATGTGGAAGTTGAAGTTGAGTATGGCGCAGCAACAGGTGCCCTCACAGTGCCCACCGTGGCCGTGCAGCAAGGTCAAATTGGCAGCTTCGTTTGGGCCATCGATCAAGACAACAAGGCCACCGCCACACCTGTGGAGGTTGCCCGTTATGAAGGCGATAGCGCCGCCATCTCCAAAGGCCTCACAACGGGTCAACAGGTTGTAATCGAAGGCCAAGCGAAACTGAACAATGGTGCAATGGTGCGCAGTGGCAAACCTGCTGAAGCCGCAACTGCTGATCAAAAACCGGCAGACGCATCAGCGCCAGCCGATACCACACCCAAAAAACACAAAAATAAAGATACCGGAGCAACCCAGCCATGAGCATTTTAAAATTGCGCGGTTTTCCATTATGAACATTTCTGAATTCTGTATCAGAAGGCCAGTCGCCACCATCCTAATGTCAGTCGCAATTTTAATTGCGGGTTTGTTTGCATGGAAAATTTTACCCGTTGCCGCCCTGCCGCGCGCTGAATTTCCAACCATCAGTGTTTCAGCAGATATGCCAGGCGCTTCGCCCGACATCATGGCCACATCTGTTGCAACGCCGCTGATCAAACAATTTTCAACAATTGCGGGTGTTGATACAATTTCAACATCAAATTCCTTGGGTTCAACCAATATCACCATTCAATTTGTTTTGAATCGTTCGATTGATGCAGCAGCAGCCGACGTTCAAGCTGCAATTTCCCGCGTGTCCCGCTCTCTGCCGCAAGAAATGACCGAGCCACCCAATTATCGTAAAGTGAACCCGGCAGATGCGCCCGTGATATTGTTGGCCCTAAAAAGCAGTATTGCCGCGATGACAGATCTTGATTCTATTGCGCAAAATGTTTTATCGCCCACACTTTCAACGGTGGATGGCGTGGCCCAAGTTCAAATTTATGGCAGCCAAGCTTTTGCTGTGCGCATTGAAATGGACCCGGATGCGCTTTCTGCCAAAGGCATTTCCGTGGCTCAGTTGCAACAGGCCGTGGCCGATGCCAATCGTACAAGCCCTTTGGGTACGCTGGTGTCTGGCCCACAGCAGTTAACGTTGCTGGCAGACACACAATTATCCAACGCCGAACAATTTGCCAATCAGGTGATTGCCATCCGCAATGGCAATTCAGTGCGGCTGCGTGATGTGTCTCGCGTTATCAATTCAGTCGCTTCCAATCAATCATCCGCCACTTATGATGGAACAAGAGCCATTGTGCTGGCCGTGCAACGCCAGCCAGATGCCAACACTGTCAGTGTTGTGGAAAAAGTAAAAGCCATTCTGCCAGATCTTGAAAAACAATTGCCGGGCACAGCGTCTATAAGTATTCTCAGTGATCGGGCCGCGTCTGTAAAAGCTTCGGTTTATGATGCTGAAATAACGCTGCTTATTACTATTCTTCTGGTCATCGCCATTGTTTATGTGTTCATCCGCTCACTGCGCGCCACCATCATTCCAGCCATCGCTGTGCCCATCTCATTGATCGGCACACTTGGCATTATGTATCTGCTGAATTTCTCGATCGACAACGTCTCATTGATGGGCATCACGCTGGCTGTAGGTCTTGTGGTGGATGATGCCATT
>JANXRO010000405.1 GCA_025356765.1 Hyphomicrobiales bacterium
GGCTTATCGGAAGATGATTGGGATGGTTGGAAACAAGTGACAGACCTGATCGGCAAAACCCATCAATTGGTGGGCGATGATTTGTTTGTAACTAACACCACGCGTTTGAAGCGTGGCATTAAAGAACATATCGCCAATTCAATTTTGGTGAAGGTCAACCAAATTGGCTCGCTGACTGAAACTTTGGAAGCCGTGGAAATGGCCCATAAGGCTGGCTATTCTGCTGTTATGTCGCATCGTTCTGGCGAAACTGAAGATTCAACGATTGCAGATTTGGCCGTGGCTACCAATTGCGGCCAGATCAAAACGGGCTCGCTTGCCCGTTCAGATCGGTTGGCAAAATACAATCAATTGCTGCGCATTGAAGAAGAGTTGGGCACACAGGCCGTTTATGCCGGCCGCTCAATTTTGAAAGGCTAAGCCACAGCCGCTTCAAGCGCGGCTGGGTTCGCAATAAGGTCACTGAGCCGTGTTTCGGCCAGTGACTTTAAAAGCGCCTTTGAAGCCACACACAGTTTCGGCATGAGTTTCTTAATAATACCCGAGGCCAATGGGCATTCAGAATCCCCATCAAGTTTGTGCACGCGGAAAAATTGTTCATCTTCCACAGCTTGATAAATATCTGCCAAGTTGATTTCATCTGCCGGCCTTGCCAACAAGAAGCCGCCTGAACGGCCGGTGCTTGAATTCACCAAGCCATGGCTTTCCAACTGCGACATCAACCGACGAATAACCACGGGGTTGGTATCAACACTCTGCGCAATGACAGCCGAACACACCGGGCCTTTTTCACCATAATGTGAAAGAAGACCCAGAACGTGAACAGCAACCGCAAATCTCGAACTTGAAAGCATGCAACATAGATCGGCGTAATATGCCTAAAAATCAAGCCCCCCTCTCTATTAACCACGCGTTAAGCAGCATCGCTTCAAATAAGCCATGTTCACAATGCGCCGCCACCGACTCGAATTTCTCGTCAGCCTCGCCAGCTTGGCGGTGCTTGGCTATCTGGTGTGGCAAGGTTTTTATGGCCCCCGCAGTTTTCATTATCGTGATAATTTGGCTAACCAATTGGCCCAAAGCAAAGCCGACTTTCTATCGGTTTTGAACCAGCGTAAAACTTTGGAAGCCCGCGTTCAACAAATGCGCCCCGAAAGTGTGGACGCCGATTTATTGGATGAATTTGCCCGAAGGGACTTGAATATGGCAAAACCTACCGATCTCGTGGTAAATCTGAACCCATAAATTGCGTGGTATATCCACATGATAAACCGAATTTCGGTTTATCACCTCTTTTCTCAATGCTCACAATCGTTTAGTGCTATAACCCAGTCAAAAGAAGGATTGGGATTATGGCAGTCAGATCAGCTTATCTTGCGCGCAAAAATGCAAAAGCAGAAAAACCTTCGAAAAAGACAGATTTGAAAAACTCAGGTCTTTCCCAGGCTGAAGAACTTAAAGCCTATCACGATATGCTTCTCATCCGCCGCTTTGAAGAAAAGGCGGGCCAGCTCTATGGCATGGGCGTGATTGGCGGATTCTGCCATTTGTACATCGGCCAAGAAGCCGTTGTTGTTGGCATTGAAATGGCAGCCGTTGAAGGCGATCAACGCATCACATCGTATCGTGATCACGGCCACATGTTGGCCTGTGGCATGGACCCCAAAGGCGTGATGGCTGAATTGACGGGCCGCCAAGGCGGATTGTCAAAAGGTAAGGGCGGTTCCATGCACATGTTCAGCCGCGAAAAACAGTTTTATGGCGGCCATGGAATCGTTGCAGCGCAAGTGCCGCTTGGTGCTGGCTTGGCCTTTGCCAATAAATATCGCGGTAATAAAAATGTTTCCTTCACATACTTTGGTGATGGTGCTGCCAACCAAGGCCAAGTGTATGAAACTTTCAACATGGCCTCAATCTGGAAACTGCCTGTCGTGTTCATCATTGAAAACAACCGCTATGCCATGGGCACATCGGCAGCGCGATCTACTGCCGCATCCGATCATCTGGGCGCACGCGGCGAAGCCTTTGATATTCCATCCGAACAGGTGGACGGCATGGACGTTCGCGCCGTGAAGGAAGCAGCAGACCGCGCCATTGAACATTGCCGTTCGGGCGAGGGCCCCTATATTCTGGAAATGATGACCTATCGTTATCGCGGCCATTCGATGTCTGATCCTGCAAAATATCGCAGCAAAGAAGAAGTG
>JANXRO010000004.1 GCA_025356765.1 Hyphomicrobiales bacterium
GCGCACCAACGCCGTGCGCCTCACACCTGTTGGCAAGAAGCTTTTAAAAACTGCCCAAGCCGGTGCCGAAGATTTAGACCGCAAGCTGTTGTCACATTTTGCTGTGGCTGATCGTAAAATGGTGATGGAGTGCTTGGGCCATTTGGCTGGTGAGATGGATAAGGTGGACGCCAATTCGCCAGACCAAACCTCCACAAAAATCAAATTGAAACGAAAGCCAATCGTTTAATCTTTTTGTTGGCGCAGCGCCTTGGCGTTTTTGCGATCTTGCAAAATGATAAACAATGCAATCGCAACCAACCCCACACATGATAATCCATAGGCCGCTAAAACATAGCCAGCGTTATGTGCCGCCCAATCCATCAGCGTGCCCCAATTTCATTTGATCGCAACTGGCGCAATTTGCGCGCCGCAATTTCACTGCGCATCGAGACCAAATGTAGCGCCAGAAATAGAAATGTATAAGCCAGCGCCATCACCAACAAGGCCCACAACATCGAAGGGTCGATCTTTGAACCCTTCATGGTGAAAACACTTGCGGGTTGGTGCAACGTGTTCCACCAATCCACTGAAAATTTCACAATCGGAATATTGATAACGCCCACCAAAGCAATGATGCGGGCGATTTTTGCTGCCAAGTGTGGATCATCAATGGCATTCCACACGGCCACATAGCCCATATAGAGCAACATCAACACAAACATCGAGGTTAGCCTCGCATCCCACACCCACCATGTGCCCCACATGGGCTTGCCCCAGATAGAACCCGTGGCCAGTGCCAAAAAACAAAACATGGCCCCCAAGGGCGCTGCGGTTTTGGCCGCCGCATCGGCCAAAGGATGGCGATAAACCAATGCCACGGCACTGAAGCCCGCCATGAGCACATAAACAAAAAGCCCCATCCAAGCCGCAGGCACATGAATATACATAATGCGCATGGCTTCACCCTGCACGGCATCAGGCGGCGTTGAAACCAGCGCACCATAAAGCCCAATGGCAAACAACAGGGCTGTGAGAACCCACACCCAAGGCAAAACCGCATTGGCAAGTTTTAAAAACACAACGGGATTGGCAAATTTTTGCATGATGATATCTTACAAGAACATCGTCATTGGAGATAGGCCCGCAAAGCCGCAGCGCTGGCCAAGGGTGCTACCACCAAACTAACCAGTGTGATGGCAACCAAGATCAACAGCGATGGCACAGGGCTTTGTGGCCCCATCATCATGGTGGTGGCTGAAACACCAAAGATTAAAACTGGCACATAAAGCGGCATGATGAGAAGCGAAACCAAAAGCCCACCGCGGCGCAAGCCCACGGTGACAGCCCCCCCAAGCCCCGCCAATAAAGACAGGGCAAGTGAACCCGCAAACATTGAAAGCCACAAGATGGGCAAGCTTGCAACATCCAGATTAAGCATCAATCCCAAAGGCGGTGCGATTAATGCCAAGGGCAAAGACACGGTCAACCAATGCCCCAGAAATTTAGTCAGCACCACAAGCTCAAAAGGCAGGGCGGCCATGGTCATCAGATCAAGTGAACCATCTTCAAAATCTTGCTGGAACATTCGGTCTGCTGTCAACAACACCGCCAACAGCAATGAAAGCCACATCAGGCCCGGTGCCAAGCGTTGCAGCAATGCCAAATCAGGCCCTACCGAAATGGGAACCAGAACCAAAACCGCCAAGATAAAAGCCAAGGCTGCACCAAGCCCACCGCCTTGCCTTTGGGCAAGCTGCACATCGCGCCACAATAAAGCTTTGCAAGATTGCCACATCAGCTGCGGCCCCCAAGATTGAGCACTTGCGCATTGGCCAAGCCCAGTTCGGCATGTGTAGCAGCGATAATCATGCCACCTTGTGACAGATGGCTGTGCATAAATGTTTTCAAATCTTGCAGCGTTGCATGGTCAAGCCCCACGCTTGGCTCGTCGAGCAACCAGAGCGGACGAGAGATGGCTGAAAGCCTCGACAAGGCCAAACGCCTGCGTTGGCCTTCAGACAAAAGCCCTGCTGCGTCATTTTTCAGTTTGCCCAAGTGAAAAGTTTCAAGCGGCAAAGCCCCGGCGCCACCTAAAAACTTTTGCCAGAAAACGATATTGTGTTGAACCGACAAGGCCGGCTTGATGGCCTCATAATGGCCCACATAATGGCACTGTTCGGCGGTTGAATCTTGCGCCGGATCAAACTGAAGCGTGCCGCTTGTCGGCGCATTCAGCCCCGCAAGCAGACGCAACAATGATGATTTGCCAGAACCATTGGGCCCGCGCAATTCCAGCAATTGGCCACTGGTGATTACAAAATTCAAATCTTGAAAGATTGGTCGCCCGCCGCGGTTGCAGCTTAAGCCTTTGGCTTCAAGCCGCAAACCCTGCCACATCACTTAAACCATATACTGCCCGCCATTGGCGGAAAGTGTGGCACCCGTAATAAACCCGGCATTATCGGCGGCCAAGAAACTCACACAGCGGGCAATTTCTTCAGGCTCTCCCAAACGCCCAACGGGAATTAACGGCAAAATCCGTTCATTCAAAACTTTTTCTGGAATGGCTTTCACCATTTCAGTGCCGATGTAGCCCGGGCAAATAGCGTTGACAGTTATGCCCTTGGCCGCACCTTCCTGGGCCAGCGATTTCACAAATCCAATTTCACCAGCTTTGGCAGCTGAATAATTGGTCTGGCCCATTTGGCCTTTTTGTCCGTTGATGGATGAGATGCAAATGATGCGGCCAAAGCCACGATCCCGCATGCCACCCCAAATCGGTTGGCTCATGTTGAACAGCGAATTCAGATTGGTGTTCATCACTTCTTGCCAGTGTTGTGGAGACATTTTGTGGAACATGGCATCGCGCGTAATGCCAGCATTATTGACCAGAATATCAATGGGCCCCAATTCCGCTTCGATGGTTTTGAGTGTTGCGGCGCTGGCGTCATAAGACGAGACATCGCATTTGAAAACCGCAATGCCAGTTTCTAAATTGAAGTTCTTTGCTGCCTCATCGTTGCCTGCATAGATCGCAGCAACGGTGCAACCGTCCGCCTTCAACTGTTTTGAAATGGCGGCCCCAATTCCTCGGGTGCCACCAGTTACAACTGCAATGCGTGCCATTATTTTCTCCCAAATTTTTTTATCGTTCTAAACACATCGCTACACCCATGCCGCCGCCGATGCAAAGGGTGGCCAAGCCTTTTTTGGCTTTGGCGCGCTGCATTTCATAAAGCAATGTGTTGAGGATGCGCGCACCCGAAGCGCCAATCGGGTGGCCAATGGCAATGGCCCCGCCATTCACGTTAACTCGTGCCAAATCCCAGCCCATGTCTTTGTTCACAGCACAAGCTTGTGCCGCAAACGCTTCATTGGCTTCAATCACATCCAGATCAGCAGCATTCCATCCGGCTTTTTTCAAAGCAGCGCGTGAGGCAGGAATGGGGCCAGAGCCCATCAACGCAGGGTCAACACCCGCTGTGGCGAATGATGCAATGCGGGCCAGTGGTGTCAGCCCGCGCTTTGCTGCTTCAGCCGCACTCATCAGCATAACCACGGCAGCGCCATCATTAATGCCTGAAGCATTGGCCGCTGTTACAGTGCCGTCTTTTTGGAACGCCGATTTCAGTTTGGCGACGGATTCAAGTGTAACGCCTTTCTTGATATATTCATCGCTGTCCACAATCACATCGCCCTTACGGGTTGAGATTGTAACAGCGGCAATTTCATCTTTGAATTTGCCAGAGCTTTGCGCGGCCTCGGCTTTGTTTTGCGAGGCCACGGCAAAGGCATCTTGTTGGTCTCGCGTAATTTGCCACTGCTTGGCAACATTCTCGGCCGTTGTGCCCATGTGATAGCCATTGAAAGCATCCCACAGTCCGTCACGGATCATGGTATCAATCATGTTCCAATCACCCATCTTCACGCCATCGCGCAAATGGGCGGCATGGTTGGATTTGCTCATGGATTCTTGGCCGCCTGCAATAACGATGGATGCATCACCCGTGATAATTTGCTGGGCCCCCAAAGCCACGGCGCGAAGGCCAGAGCCACACACTTGGTTAAGGCCCCACGCCGTTGCGGAATTGGGAATTCCGGCATGAACAGAGGCTTGGCGCGCTGGGTTTTGGCCCTGAGCAGCGGTTAACACCTGGCCCAAGATCACTTCATCAACATGACCAGCCTCAACCCCGGCGCGCGTCAACGCCGCCTTAATGGCAACGGTGCCCAATTGTGCGGCGGTTAAACTGGCCAAGGCGCCATTGAATGAACCCACAGGCGTTCTGGCTGCTGAAACGATGACGATGTCTTGAAAGGCACTCATAGGAAACTCCATTGAAATTTAATCGAAGATAGCCCCGTTCTATACGCAATTGCGAGAATTTTTTGCACTTGCTATTGTGCAGCGCACGGAGCAAGTTTTTATAAGACAGTATGGAGTGTTGAAACGTGAGTGACGATAAAAACCAACCACAAGCCACAGTGATTAAAAAATATGCCAATCGCCGGCTCTATAACACCGCCACAAGCACTTATGTTACGTTGGATGATTTGTCTTTGATGGTTAAAAACGGCCAAGACTTTTTGGTCTATGATGCCAAAACCGGTGAAGACATCACGCGATCTGTTTTAACCCAAATTATTTTTGAAGAAGAAAACAAAGGCACGCAAAATTTGCTGCCCATAAACTTCCTGCGCAAGCTCATTCGTTTTTATGGCGATCAGATGCAGGGCTTTGTTCCGGGCTATCTTGATTTTTCATTGGAAAATTTGACCAAGGAACAAGATAAAATCAGAAAGCAAATGGTTGATGGCATGGGCCTTGGCCAAATGAGCATGCCCGGTAATTTGGCTGGCATGGAAGAACATGCAAAGCGCAACATGGCCATGTTCAATGATGCCATGAAAATGTTCAATCCATTTGCCGCCATGATGCCCGGCGCAATGGCAGAGCCAACTCCTCCGCCTGCACAGCCAGTCTCATCGCAGGCCGCCAGTAAAGATGACTTACAGGCCCTGAAAGATCAACTGGCCGCTATGCAGCAGAAGGTTGATAATATCGGGCGCTAAAGTTCAAGCTGCCGCTTGAGCTTCAGAATTTTGAGGCCGAGGCGCAAGCTCAAGCATTGTGGCGCGTAAGTTGGCGATGCTTGTGTCAATATCGCTGAAATCAAGTTCCATTCCAGCCGTCATTTCGCTGCCTGTGGTTTCGTTTTCCAAAATCTCTTGGTCTGAAGTCTCGAAAGCTTCAGAGAGAGAAGTTTCAGAAGCGACAAATTCGAACACAGTTTCACTCGTGGGTGGGGCTTGTTCAACATTGATTTCCAAATCTTCCAACTTTGGGCTCAATATGTGTGCGTTCAAAACATTGGTGTTTAATACACTGGCGTTCAGAGCAAATGTGTTTGGCTCATATTCAGACCAAGGCGGCACAACACTGGCCTGACCAAAAAGATGGCCCTGGAGATAGTCAACACCCCATGCTTTGAGATCATCAGCATCATCTTGCTTTTCAACCCATTCAGCGACCGTTTTCAAGTTGAACTTATGTGAGAGATCAAGAAGGCTGCGCACCATATATTCATTGTCTTTGTTTTTGCGTAAATTGCCGCAGAACGTGCCGTCCAATTTCAACATGGTCACCGGCAATTCTCGCAAATTGCGAAATGACGTATAGCCCGCGCCAAAGTCATCAATAGCAACACCGCAACCGGCCTTGCGCAAGCCTTCAACAAAATTGCGCGTTGATTTAAGATCATTCAAGGCCACGGTTTCAGTGATTTCGACAATGAGACGCGGCGCAATTGCGGCATTTTCTGTGATCACTTCCAAAAGCTGCCCATACCAATGCGGATCTGTGGCCGTGGTGCCCGAAACATTCATTGTCAGCTGCGCTTGCGGATAGGCTTGCAAAGTTTGCACAATCATTTGCATGACAGAACGGTCAATCAAGCGCACCAAGCCCAAATGTTCGGCCACAGGAATAAGATGCGAAGCGGCAATCAGTTCGCCTTGATCGCCTTCAACCATGCGCAGCAAAGCCTCGTGAAGCTCGGCCTCGTCGGTTTTGGCTGATATTATCGGTTGAAACGCCAGCTTGAACCGATCGTCTTTCAAGCATTTTACAATTTCGGTGGCGCAACGCGCATTCAACTGCCGTTCGCTGGTGCGCCTGACAGAGGGTTTATAAATTATATAGCCATCAGAAGGAAGCTTCACCGCCTCGTTCAAGGCTTCTTCAGCCCGGCATGTTGCTTCGTGCTCGTTGGCTGCTTCAGTGGGCATACACAATGCGCCCAAAGATAACATGGCCCAAACCGGCCCGTGTTCGGTTTCAATCACATTATCACGAACCACCGCCAAATAGCGTTCAAGGGCAGTTTTCAATTCGTCTTCGCCGCAATCATTCAGGATAATGCCAAACTTGCCACCAGAATACCGCGCAATTCCGTCGCCCACCCGCATCACCTGGCGCAACCTGCGGCCCACAGCCACAATCACTTCATCGGCCACATCAAAACCATAGGCTTCGTTGACGGTTGAAAGATTATTGACAGCCGCCAGCGCAAAGGCACACGATCCATTGCTTTTGCGCGCAACGACAATGGCTTCGCCCAAAGCTTCTGTCATGCGGCCACGGTTCATCATGCCGGTTAAGGGATCACAATTGCCCAAAAAATTCAGATGCTGATCGCGCGAATGGCGATCATCAATGCGGCGTACCGTGCCGAACACCACTTTTGGCTGGCCATCAAGGCCGCCCTGCCAACGGCCCACATCTTCCAGCCAAATCGACGTGCTGTTATGGCGGCCCTCACTGCGGAACATATATTCAATTTGGAAGGCAACACCGCGGCCATCGTCGCGCGCCTTGCTGTTCATCACGGCTTCATAGCGCGTGGTCACATTTTCCACATCCAGCAATCTGGCAAATAATTTTCCCGACGCAATCACATCAGGTGAACAGCCCAAAACTTCCGGCGCGTTAGCGCTCCAAAATATTTCGTCGGTGTCAATCTGCCAACGATAGGCCGCCTCGCCCGATGCTTTGAGGGCCTGTTTCAAATCAGCTTCGCCAGCTTCCCTGATCGGTGTTGAGGTTTCGGTATTTTGCTCCACCACCAAAGCGGCAAAGGCCTCGTCAAAGGAAAAAACTTGATCTGATTCTAACACGTACAACCTCGCCCAGCGGCATGTTTTAATCAAACAGCCCAAATCTCTTGCAGGATTTTCTAGCTGAGGAAGGGTAAATATTAAGGCAATGATTATGCTTAACCGTTTTTAACCAGTTTGGTCGAAAAAAGGCAGCAGTTGATCAATTTTGCGGCAATGCACCATTGATCACGACGATTGTTACGATTTTATAAACATATGATATACCTCAGGTATTAGTAGCCATGCAAATTTTGCATTGGTAATTTTGCTGCATTGCACCTAAATGGGGTTTGTAAATAGAGACTATGAGATTCCCAGAAGGAGTTTAAAATGTTTGAAGTACTGAAAACACGTATTAATACTTGGAAGCGTTACAGCCGCACTGTGTCTGAGCTCCAATCCCTGTCTAACCGTGAACTGGCTGATTTGGGCATTGCCCGTACAGACATTGGCCGGATCGCCAAAGACGCAGTTCGCTAATCATGCTCAACCGATTTTTGCGCATGAAAAAGCAAAAATCAGGTGCTGAACAGGCAAAGTTTAACTTAAACCGCCTGTCAGCTGCTGATTTGGCCGATATGGGAATCAAGCGTTATCAGCTTGAAACCCAGTTTCACGGTTAATTCCACTCACAGGTAAACGGCCCGGCGTCCTCCCACGCCGGGTTTTTTATTGCCAAAAATTCACATTGCGGCAATCCGTCGCCATTGATGGCTGAACAGGCTTTTGAATGTCTGGTTGCCAGCCCTCTCACACTGTGATAGCGAACGCGCGCGGCGTCATTGAATCGCCTTTTTAAAAAACAAGCGGGTTTAACAAATTGGCGGCAAATCAAGTGATCAGCGGTGTTGCGGGGCGATATGCAAACGCCTTGTTTGACCTTGCAACTGAAGAAAAAGCCGTTCCGGCCACTGCAAAAGCCTTGGGCGCGCTTCAGGTCATGATAAATTCTTCGCCTGAGCTCAAAACTGTTCTCAATTCTCCGGTTTCAAAAGCCGATGATCAGCTGAACGTGCTTTCAGCGCTTGCCCAAAAGGCCGGAATCTCCGGCCTTGCTTTGAATTTTGTGAAGCTTTTGTGCAAAAACCGCAGGCTCAGCGTTCTTGTTGATGCCATTACCGCGTTTCAAACCAAAGTGGCCGAAGCCAAAGGCGAAGCCACTGCCGAAATAACTTCGGCTGAAAAATTAACCCCGGCCCAACTCAAAGATTTAAGTGCCGCTTTAAAAGCGCGCGTGGGCAAGGATGTAACGATTACATCCAAAATCGATTCTTCGCTTCTTGGTGGGCTGGTTGTCAAAATTGGCACCACTATGATTGACAATTCACTCAAAACAAAACTGCAAAACCTCAAAGTTTCAATGAAGGGAACCGGCTGACCATGGATATTCGCGCCGCCGAAATTTCGTCCATCCTTAAAAAGCAAATCAAAGACTTTGGCAAAGATGCCGATGTTGCTGAGATTGGACAGGTTTTGTCCGTGGGCGATGGTATTGCTCGTGTGTATGGCTTGGATAATGTGCAAGCTGGTGAAATGGTTGAATTTCCAGGCGGCATTCGCGGCATGGCCTTGAACCTTGAAACCGACAATGTGGGCGTGGTTATTTTCGGTAACGACCGCGACATTAAAGAAGGTGACACAGTAAAGCGCACGGGCGCCATCGTTGAAGTTCCAATCGGCCCTGAATTGCTGGGCCGCGTTGTGGACGCGCTTGGCAACCCGATTGACGGCAAAGGCCCCATCAAGGCCAAGAAATTTTCACGCGTTGACGTGAAAGCCCCTGGCATTATTCCACGCAAATCGGTGCATGAGCCGATGTCTACTGGTCTTAAAGCGGTCGACGCTTTAATCCCGGTTGGTCGAGGTCAGCGCGAATTGATCATCGGCGATCGTCAGACTGGCAAGACCGCGATTATACTTGATGCAATTCTCAATCAGAAATCTATTCATGTGAATGGCCCTGATAAAGAAAAACTTTATTGCGTTTATGTCGCTTGCGGACAAAAGCGCTCGACCGTGGCTCAGTTTGTGAAGATTTTGGAAGATGCGGGCGCGATGGAGTATTCC